>UQVG01000202.1 GCA_900544435.1 uncultured Erysipelotrichaceae bacterium
TTCTGTTGAATTTGCTGAACTTGTTTACGCTGCTAAATGGTTCTCACCACTTAGAGAAGCATTAACTGCTTTCGTTGATAAAACTCAAGAATATGTAACAGGTACAACAAACTTTAGATTATATAAAGGAAATATTATTAAAGAAGGTACAACTTCTCCTTATTCATTATATGATGAAGATATTGCTTCATTTAAAACAGGTGATTTATATGATCATCATGATGCTGAAGGATTTATTACTTTATATGGTCTTTCAACTAAAGTACGTGCAATGAAATTAAATAACAAAAAATAAAAAGAGCCCACTGCTCTTTTTATTTAAAGGAGGAAATTTATGAATTTATGGGGTGGAAGATTTACTAAACCAACAAACCAGCTTGTTTATGATTTTAATGCTTCTATTAAATTTGATAAGACTTTTGCTAGTCAAGATATCAAAGGAAGTATTGGTCATGTAAAAATGTTGACAAAACAAGAAATCTTGACTCAAGAAGAAGGTCAATTAATCGAAAAAACTTTAAAAGAAATTTTAAATGAAGTTGAAAATGGAACATTAGAAATTGATGAAAGCTTTGAAGATATTCATAGCTTTGTAGAATCAACATTGATTGATCGTATTGGTGATACCGGTAAAAAATTACATACTGGTAGAAGTAGAAATGACCAAGTCGCTTTAGATATGAGACTTTACACAAAAGATCAAATTGAAATGTTGAATACTTTGCTTGTTGATTTATTAAAAACCATTCATGAAATCATGAAAGAACATGTTGATACGATCATGCCTGGTTTTACTCATCTACAAAAAGCTCAACCAATTACTTTAGCTCATCATATGGGCGCTTATTTTGAAATGTTTAAGCGTGATCAATCTCGTTTACATGATATTTATGAAAGAATGGATTATTGTCCATTAGGTTCTGGTGCTCTTGCTGGAACAACATATCCTTTAGATAGAGAATACAGTGCTGAAATTTTAGGTTTTAAAGGACCTTGTTTAAATAGTATTGATGGGGTTTCTGATCGTGATTATCTAATCGAGCTTTTAAGTGCTATGTCTACAATGATGATGCATATGTCTCGTTTATCTGAAGAAATGATTATTTGGAATACAAATGAATATCAATTTATTGATTTAGATGATACTTTTTCAACAGGTTCTTCAATTATGCCACAAAAGAAAAACCCTGATATTTGCGAATTAATTAGAGGAAAAACTGGTCGTGTTTATGGCGCACTTATGGGATTTTTAACAACTATGAAAGGTCTTCCTCTTGCTTATAATAAAGATATGCAAGAAGATAAAGAAATGTATTTTGATGCTTTAAATACAACTAAAGGATGCCTTCAATTATTAAGTGATATGTTAAAATCAACAACATTTAATAAAGATAAAATGAAAAAATCAGCTACTGGTGGTTTTACAAATGCAACTGATGCAGCAGATTATCTTGTCAACAAAGGTGTACCATTTAGAGATGCTCATGGTATTATTGGTCAACTTGTCCTATATGCAATTAGCCAAAACAAAGATCTTGATGAACTTTCTCTAGAAGAATTTAAAAATATCTCTGATGTTTTTGAAGAAGATGTTTATCAGGCAATTGATGTCAACACTTGTGTCAACAAAAGAAATACAATTGGTGCATGTGGTCAAGAAATGATGAAAAAAGTTATTGCTTTAAATGAAGAATATTTAAAACAATTTTAAAAAGGGCGTTTGCCCTTTTTTTATACTCGTCCATATTTTATATGATAAAGTGCTTCTAATAGTTCAAAAATATATGTAATAGAAAACTTACCAATCAAAGATAAATGATCTGTTCCTACTCGAATAATCATATCAAATTGATCTTGATAAAGGATATTTTCTACTTGGGTAATGCATATTTTATGTGCTTTGCTTTTTGCAATCTCTCTTAACATATCTGGATGATCTTGCCAATAACCTCCTGCAATTGAAGAAACAATAATCAAATCATTTTCTGTTAAATCACAAACCACTTCTTTTTGACTTTGTAAAGGATACATTCCTGTACATTTTTTACCTAAATATGAAAGTTCAATTTGTAATTGCATTGAAACTGACTGAGTAAAAAAGTTTCCCGCAAAACAAATTTCATTACTTTGATAAATAAGATCAACCAGTTTTTCTAGTTCTTCAAATTCAATCATTTCATAAGTTGACCTTAAATTTTGTACAATATTTTCAAAATGATCAATAAATAAATCTTTAGTTGTTTTTCCTTTTATAGGAAAAACAGGTAATTGATGATCAAATTGCATACGCATGGAATCATGATTAAAATAACGTAAATTCATTGTGACATCCATTTTAAAGTCACTAAAACTTTCATAATTTAATTTTCGACATAATCTTGAAATAGTAGCCGTAGAAACAAAACACATTTCTGCTACATCTGTAATATTATATGCTGGTATTTTATTAATATTTTCTAAAATTATCTTAGCAGCATTAGAATAAACATCATTTACTTTTGATGTATTGATGAAATTAATTAAAGCATAAAAAGCACTACGCATCTTTTACCTCACTCATTTTAAGGTCAAATACTTGTCCATCATCTAGACATATACAATTAAGTTGACCTCTTTCTCCTAAAGCAAGTCCCCCATCAATTCCAATTTTATTATGAAATTCATCATCATACCAAACATTAAAACTTTGATTTCTATTAATAAAACAAAGTGGTGTATGACCAAAAATATAAGTTTTCTTTAAATCACATTCACTTAAAAAGAAATAATCACGAATCCATAAAAGTGTATCCTCTTCTTGATCATCAAGACTTCTTTCCGGATCAATTCCTGCATGAACTAAAACATAATCCTGATGATTAACAGTTAATTCTAGATACAAAGGTAAGTTTTTAAGATAATTATATAAATTTCTTAAAAAGACATTTCTAACAATGGTATAATCGCAATGATACAATTTCTTTTTACGTAAATACTGACGTATATTTTCAATCGTCTTTTCCCCACCATTTTGTGACCAAAGCTTAAATTCACAACTTGGAAAATCAAAATCATTGTGATCAATCGCTTCTTTTAAAGCTTCTTGCATCATATATTCATGATTACCTTTTAATAAAGTAATATTATCAAATTTTTGAATATAAAAATAAATATCTAAACTACAAGGACCGCGATCACAAATATCTCCAAGTATATAAAGTTGATCATGACTATTAAATTGTATTTTATCTAACATTCTTTTAAATATTTCAAAATTACCATGAATGTCAGAGAGTACATATGTCTTACCTTTCATGATGATCACCTAAAATTATCATAGCACAAAATTAAAAAATTTGCTTAAAAAAGAATTAATTTTAAAAAGATGCTTACGCATCTTTTCCGATTGTTGCTACCATAACGGCTTTGATTGTATGCATTCTATTTTCTGCTTCATCAAAAACAACAGAATTCTTTGATCTAAAGACTTCATCTTCAACTTCACGAATATCTATACCTTCATCATGTTTAGTTTTTGCAACTGTTGTTTCAAAATCATGGAATGATGGTAAACAATGCATAAATAATGTTGAATCTTTACCTGTTTTACTCATCATTTCTTGAGTAACTTTATATGGTGATAACATTTCTACTCTTGGTTTATATAAACTTTCATCTTCTCCCATACTTACCCAAATATCTGTATAGATAACATCTGCATCTTTTACTGCTTCATCTACATTATCTGTCACTTCAATTGTTCCACCAGATTTTTTAGCTTCTTCCTTACAATAAGCAAGCACTTCTGGATCAATATGTAATGATTTTGGGCCAAGGCAAACAAAATGCATTCCCATTTTGACAGCACCATACATTAAACCATAACATACATTATTTCGAATATCTCCTGTAAAGACAAATTTAATATCTTCTAATGGTTTATCTAAATGCTCTTCAATTGTAAGAAAATCAGCAAGTGTTTGTGTTGGATGATCAACATCAGTTAAACCATTCCAAACTGGTACTCCTGAATACTTAGCAAGAGCTTCTACTGTTTCTTGTTTAAATCCTCTAAATTCAATACCATCATACATTCTTCCTAATACTTTTGCTGTATCTTCAATAGATTCTTTTTTCCCCATTTGTGAGTTACTTAAAAATGTAGCATGTCCACCTTCATCTAAAGCAGCTACTTCAAAAGAACAACGCGTTCTTGTTGAAGTTTTTTCAAAAATCAAACATACATTTTTCCCTAATAAATGTTGACCAATTTTCCCTGCTTTTTTATCAGCTTTTAATTGGTGAGCCAAGTCTAATAAATATCTAATTTCTTCTTTTGAATAATCTTTTAATGTTAAAAAATGTCTATTTTTAAGATTCATAATAATCCCCCTTTTAATAACCATTATTT
>UQVG01000203.1 GCA_900544435.1 uncultured Erysipelotrichaceae bacterium
AAGTTGGTTTATTTATTTCTTCAACTAATTCTTTTATATTCTTCATATTATCTATATCATTAGAAAGTTTACTATTTGTTAGTATAATAGAATATTTTCTATATAAATATTGTGCAAATTGTTGAGCATCAACATTATTTTCTCTTAAAAAACATAATACTTTAAGTCCATTGATATTATTTTTAAATAATAAATTAAAAATCATTTCCAATGAGTCTTGAATTTTTATCCAATTTGTTACTAGAAAAGCCACTGAGTTTCCTAATTTGTTATATGGATAAATAAAATGACTTACTTCAAATTTAACATCATTTAATTTAATCTTATAAGGTTGTTGCCCTATAATTACTTTCAATTCACTTGTATCACTATCTTTTAATTCAAATATTTCTTCAAACTTATTTTCCCAATCATAATACATGAAATACCTCTTATAGATTTATTCGTATTTTTATAATCAATCTATTGTTTTTAAATATTCTTCTAAACCATTTTCATCTACATGCCCAATAACTTCATCAGCTACTTCTTTTAATTGATCAACAGCATTTTTCATAGCAATTCCATGACCAACATATTTAATCATTTCTAAATCATTTAAGCCATCCCCAAAAGCATAACTATGATCTTTATCAATATTCAAATATTCTAAAACTTTTTCCACACCAGTTGCTTTAGAAGTATCTAAAGCACATATTTCAAATGAGTTAGCTGTTCCGTGATGATCAAAATAAAATTTATCAGCAATATAATCAATGATTTTATCATGATCTTTTTTAGCACTTACTTCTATTTTTAAAGTACGATGCATTACTTCTTCTTTATCAAAATTTGTTATTAATTTTTCATGACGAATATCACAAATTTTAAAGAATTCAATAAAATCATGATAAGCAGGATCAATATAACAATCTGTTGCTGTTTCATAATTATATTCACAATCAATACTTTCTAACATTTTCATTAAACCAACCACTTTTTCATAGGGAATTCTATTTTCAAAAATAATTTCATGATTTAATTCCACATGTGCCCCATTACATAAGACAAAACCATCAAATCCAGCATCTATAATTTGTTTTGAAATAAACGCTACAGGTCTTCCCGAAGCAACAAAAAGATAATGACCTGCATCCTTTAATCTCTTAAGCTCTTTCTTTACCCCTTCTGGTATTTTTAATTCACTATTTAATAATGTTCCATCTATATCAAAAAATAATACTTTTTTCATCATTTTCACCTCGAACGGGATTGTATCATTTTTTACTATTCAATTTGTATAATTTCTATATAAGAAAAAAAACTGTTCAAAGAACAGTTTATTTCATATAGTGTAAGTTTTCTAACATCACACCGCATCCATTAGCAACACAATTTAATGCATCATCTGCTACGAATACAGGAACATTTAATTCAGATTCTAATAATCTATCTAAACCAGTTAATAAAGCTCCTCCACCTGTTAAGAAAATACCACGTGATACGATATCAGCAGCTAATTCTGGTGGTGTTTGTTCAAGAACGTGTTTTGTTTCTTTAACAATTGTTGCACAAGTTTCTCTAAGTGCTAATTCAGTTTCATTTGATGTAATAGTAATTGTATGTGGTAATCCAGTTACTAAATCTCTACCACGTACTTCAAAAGTTTTATCTGATGAACCTTTTACAGCAGAACCAATTTCTAATTTAATTTGTTCAGCAGTACGATCACCAATTAATAATTTATATTTATCTTTAACGAATTTAATAATGTCAGCATCCATAACGTCACCAGCAATTTTTAATGATGAACTTGTTACAATATCACCTAAAGATAATACAGCAATATCAGTAGTTCCTCCACCAATATCAATAACCATATTACCTGTTGGTTTATTAATTTCAAGACCAGCACCAATTGCTGCTACTTTTGGTTCTTCTTCGATAAATACCTTTTTAGCTCCACATCTTTCAGCAACATCTCTAATTGCTGATTTTTCAATTGAAGTAATGTTAGATGGACAACAAATCAAGATTGTTGGTCTAGCAAAAATTCCTTTTAAATTTAATTTATTAATAAAATGAGTTAATAAGATTTCAGTAATTCTAAAATCAGCAATAACTCCATCTTTTAATGGTCTAATTGCTTGAACCCTACCAGGAGTTTTACCTAACATATCTTTTGCTTCTTGTCCTACAGCTAATGGCTTTTTAGTTTCTTCATCTATTGACACTACTGAAGGTTCATTGACTACAATACCTTCACCTTTGACATAAATTAATATATTTGCAGTACCTAAATCGATACCAATTTCTTTTGATAATGCCATTATTTTTCCTCCTTGTATGTTTTTTCCTCAATATTGTATCACGATTTTATTGAATTACAAGGTAAAAAAACAAAAGACACTATTTTTTTTATAAATATAAATTTATCATGATGTTGTCTTAATTTTTTCAATTTTTTGACCAAAATATTTATTTGGATTTACTGTTTGATCATTTATCGAAACAATAAAATGTACATGCTTTTTAAGAGAAGATTGATACACATTATTTCCTGCCTTACCAATGAGATCCCCTTGTTTAACTTGGTCACCCTTTTCAACTTTAATATCATCTAAAGATTGATAAACTGTTTGAAGGCCCTTTTGATGCTCAATTGTCACGATCCACCCTAGTAAAGAATCATTTTCTTTTCTAACAACCGTTCCACTTGCACTTGCATAAACTTCGAAATCTTCATTATCTTTTGTATAATCTATTCCATCATTAGGTCGATAAACCCCTTCAAAATAAACTAAGGCATTTTCTAATTCTTCATCAGATAAAGAAGTATCATAAAATCCTTTACTTACTTTAACATCATCATTAACTGGTTTTTTTAAAACTTCACTTTCTTGATTATTTTTATCTTTAGTTTCTACTGAAACAACTGGAACATCCTCAAACGGTTTTAAATTTTTAACAATTTCTTGAATAACTCCAGCCCCTATTAAAAACAATAAAAGTGATGTTATAAAAATAAATGTCTTCTTATTCCTCTTCAATAATCCTTTCATGAATTTCACCTCTTAAGAAGTGTAACCATAAAATTATTCTTTATTCTTTGAAATCACTACTCCTTGATAATAATGTTTTAAAATAGCTTGATAATCATATCCTTCCTTTGCCATTCCTTGTGCTCCATATTGAGACATTCCAACACCATGACCACTTCCTTTAGTCACAAAAACATATGAATTTCCTTCTTCAATAATTTCAAAATCACTTGAAGCAAGTTGTAACTTTTCTCTTATTTCTCTACCACTATATTGTTTTTGATTAATTACAATTGTTTTTACACGTCCACTTGGATAACGTTTTAAACTATGATATTGAAATGAACCTCCAAAAAGAGAATTGAGCTGTGCTGAAGTATACTTTACTTTTCTTGTAAATTTAGGATCATACTGTTTATCCCAATGTGAATCTACAGAGATTAAATATGGTTGACTAGATCCTTGAAAATAGTTTTCTACATTTTCGCTTTTTCCATTACTGCTTGAATAAAAAAGTGCAGAAATACACTTACCCTGATAAGTTAAAATCTCACCTCTTGTTTCAACAATCGCCTTTTTAACCTTTTCTTTATACTCTTCATAATGGTCACTCCACGAAACTTTCATTTGTGCATCATCTAAATAAACCTGCGTATTGGTTGTATTATCTACACTTAATAAACGTGAATAAACAAAAGTACGACTTGCGACAACTTGAGCTTTAATAGCTTCTAATTCAAAGCTTGCTGGCATTTCACCTGCAACAACCCCTAATAGATAATCATCTAAAAGAATTTGTTGTGTTTGATTTCCAACTGTAACATTTACATAGACATCCTTTTTTTCTCCTTTATATAAAGAATCACTTTTTTTCAAAGGTTTATAAAGTAATAAAAGTGAAATTAAAATAAATAAAATAATAAATAAAGAATTACCAGAAGCCCAAAAAGAAACATTATTAGTATTAGATGGTACTACAGGTCAAAATGCAATTATGCAAGTAAAAGCCTTTAAAGAAACAGTAGATATAACAGGTTTAATATTAACAAAATTAGATGGAACTGCAAAAGGTGGAGTTGTACTAGGTATAGTTGCTGAAAATAATATACCAGTAAAATTTATTGGTGTTGGAGAACAAATTGATGACATGGAAAAATTTAATGCAAAAGATTTTATAAATGCAATTATATAATGGAGGTAAAAAAATGGATGAAAAAGTAGACACTAAAGCACAAGTAAAAGCAGAAAAGAAAAATAAAACTAGAATGTTATTAGTATTATTATTCCTAGCAGTAGTGGCAGTAATAGGATATATTACCTTAAGAGGAGAATATTTAGAATTATTAGAAATAGGATCAAATTATA
>UQVG01000204.1 GCA_900544435.1 uncultured Erysipelotrichaceae bacterium
ATAATCTGTTCTGAAATCAAACGATTCATGTAATAAATCTGTCATTTCATTTCGTGTATAGGTTGGTACATAACCATTTCCTTCAAAATGTTGAAAGTTATAATCTTTTAAGATATCTATCAATGTTTCAACCGATATTTTATTATCCGTTTTACTTTCTATTATTCTAATAAACATCAATGCCAAAAAACAAGTTAGAAAATGTGCCTTGATCCTGTTGTCTTTTTGAAGATAGACAGGTCTTGCTTTGAATTCACTTTTCATTATTCTAAATGATTCTTCTATTTCCCATCTTCTTTTATTTATGGCAATTATGTCTTTTATATCATCATTCAATGTAGTACATACGGCATAGAATCCATCATATTTTTCTTCTTCCAAAATCTTTTCTTCATCGATTACTATTTCGGTTTCATTTGCCACTTCACCACTGTCCGTATATTTTATTTCCTTTAAGAATCGTGTTGGACTGTTTTGATTTTTATGAATGATTTTTTGGTTTTTTGATGCTGCTTTTTTAGCACGTTCTATCTGATTGTTTCGAATATGCCTTTGGTAAGCACGATATTTTGGTGAAAAGGATACGATGATCCTTTGTTCGATTCCATTTTCATTGATCCATCTTTCTTTATACCATATTCCTTCTTCATGATCTTCATTATTATCACAAGACTGCTTGAGTGCAGCTATATTTATATTTTTTATTTCATCTTTTTCCCATCCATCCTCACTCAATGCCCAATCCTTTATGTGCTTTTTTATTTGCTTCAGTGATTGCGTAACTATATAAGAACGTTCGTTTTTATTGTTGAATTTTCTATTGTCGGTAGATGCAAGACCTGCATCAGTACATACAACGAATTTTGATAGTTGAAAATCCTTAATGATCTTTTTTTCTAATGGAACAAGTGAAGGCTGTTCACTTTCATTGCCTGGAAATAGGACAAATGATAATGGGAAACCGTTGCCGTCTAAAAACAGTCCCATTTGAATAATAGGAAGAGGTCTGTGTTCCTTGCCTTTGCCGTATTTACAGCTGCCACGTTCATCTTCAATTTCAAAAAAATAATTAGTACAGTCATAGTAAAGAACAGAGGTATTTCTTTTCACTACATTTTTTGATTTTTCATAAAGAAATTCCTGAATATAATCTGTCTTTTCGGCAAGTACATCCAGCGCCCTGTAAATATGATGAATTTCAAAAGAAGGCTGTTCGATAAATTTCTTTGAATCATCAAAAGTAGAATATTTACTTGAAGGGTAAAGAATTCTGGAGTAGATCAGTCTAGACAGGATATTAGAGAGATCATATTGAAAATTATAATCATTTTTGATATCTTCACACATCTTATCCAGCTTAAGATCATAAAAAATATCCTGTAAAAACAAATAGCCCCCATTATATAAAGATTGTTTGTTCATTTCTAACAGTTTTGACTGAGAAAGGGAAAGCAAAACGATATCGGTATCACGTTTTTCTTTTTCAGTCATTTCTTTAGCTACATTTTTTGCCCAAGCAATGACTTCATCTTCGTTGTTGTTATGCAAAGGCAATAATTGAGACATTGTCCCAAGTTTTTTAACAGTTTTAGAGGTAGTCTTACCATTTTTTCTAAAAGACTTTTTAATATAAAGAGATTTTGAATTTTTAGATTGAGAAATAACAAGATTCATATGTATCAGCTCCTGTGGATATTATACCACAGATTACCACATAATACTACATATTACCACAAACAAATTTAATAAATTTGACAATAAAAAAACTCAAAAAGCTATGCAGGACAAGCGTTTTGAGTATATTGAATGCTAGCTGAATATCGGTGAACTGTCAAACTCCCGTTTCCCTCTTTTTCTGCCTTTATATCAACGTTTTTTTATTTTATCTTTTTTGATGTTTTTTTATGTTTTGGTGTTTATAGAGTATTTCAGATATTGTAAAAAGAAAAATTATTATACTTTTATACTTATTTTTATAAAAAAGAAACCCTTAAATAAAGGCTTCTTTATAATATTTTATTTAGCTTTTTCTTTTTAATTTCATCAACAAGATCACTTGTTAACATCTCTTTGACAAAAGCTTTTGCACTTCCATTTTCCCCGGTATAATAAATATGAACAGTAATTGCGTTATTCTTTTTCAAGATTTGATTTTAAACTTTCAATACGTTGATTGATTTCATCAATCTTTTGAACAACTGGAGCAGCTTTTTCATCAAAAACATTGTCCTTATTTAAAACTTCATAATAAAGTTTTCCAAGTTCAATAAACTGATCATCTAAATCTGCTTCTGCACTTTTAATACTTACTTTTGTTTTTGTTGTATCAACGAATTCAGAAGATTTTTCAATTGTTTTTTCAGTAAACTTTGCTGCTTTTTTTGTTAAATCATCAAATAATGCCATTGTTCTTCCCTTCTTTCTTAAAACTCATTTTATCATATTTCTCCTTTCCTATCTATATTGACCTTTAGCCCCTATCGTTTATAATTAGAAATGTTTGGAGGTTTTATATGAATCAACGTTTAGAAAATGAAAAAGTATCATCTCTTTTATTATCACTTGCCTTACCATCTATCTTAGCGCAACTGGCAACACTTATTTATAATATGGTTGATCGTATTTATATTGGAAGATTACCTGATGGCGGTTTATCAATTGCCGGTATAGGTCTATGTACTTCAATTATTACAATCATTACTGCTTTTAGTAATCTTTTTGGTAGAGGTGGTGCTCCTTTAGCTTCTATCAAACTTGGAGAAAAGAATCCTAAAGAAGCAGAAAGAATTTTAGGAAATGCGTTTAGTAGTTTAGTTTTAACATCGATCATTATTATGATTTGTTTATTATTATGGGGAGATCGTATTTTAATTCTTTTTGGAGCAAGTCAAAAGACACTTCCTTATGCTTTATCTTATTTAAGAATCTATAGTGTGGGAACAATTTTTATTCAATTAACTGTTGGTCTTAATTATTTTATTAATACACAAGGTTATGCAAAATTTGGAATGATGACTTTATTGATCGGTGGTATTTTAAATATTATTTTAGATCCTATTTTTATTTATGCTTTACATATGAATGTTGCTGGTGCTGCACTTGCTACAATTATTTCACAGTTTATCTCATGTATCTGGGTTCTTTCCTTTTTATTTGGAAAGAAAACAACAATTAAAATCAAAAAAGAAAATCTTTTATTTGATTTTAATATCATGAAAAAGATTTTAGGATTAGGTTTTACACCTTTCTTTATGTCATCTACTGAAGGAATTTTACAAGTTGCTTTTAACAGACAACTTCTTCTTTATGGAGGAGATTTATCCG
The DNA here is from genome assembly GCA_900544435.1 of uncultured Erysipelotrichaceae bacterium. Lineage (GTDB taxonomy): Bacteria > Bacillota_I > Bacilli_A > Erysipelotrichales > Coprobacillaceae > Faecalibacillus. Next base: position 3,325 of record UQVG01000204.1, read on the forward strand.
TAAGTGCCATGACTATTCTTTTATCAATGTCACAAATTCTCTCTTTACCAATGGAAGGAATTGCTCAAGGGGCACAACCAATTATCAGTTATAACTTTGGTGCTAAAAAATATGAACGTGTAAAAGAGACTATTAAGATTGCCCTTAAAGTTGCTCTTACCTATTCAATTATTGGTGTTATTTTAATGGAATTATTTCCACAAGTTTTTGTTTCTTTATTCGCTAATGATACAAAATTGATTGAACTTTCTTATCAACTTTTAAGAATTTATATTTTTGGATTTATTATTATGGGAGCTTTCTCTACATTCCAACAAACATATAATGCTTTAGGATGTGGTAAAAATGCATTTTTCTTTGCATTCTTTAGAAAAATCATTTTACTTATTCCCCTTATTTATATTCTACCCTTGATTTTACCAAGTTATGGTGTTTTTGCAGTTGTTCTTGCAGAACCAATTTCTGATTTAATGACAACTATTATTAATGGTCTGTACTTTAAAAAATTTGTAAAAAAGACACTTATCTAAAAAAGATATCCTCTCAGATATCTTTTTTTCTTACTACATGAAAATCACAACATGAATCTCCCTTAGCTAATGTATGATTCCTTATTAACTTGGCACCAACCATCTCATAAGTTTGATAATCCATACGACATAAACATGGTAAATACCTTTCCATATGTTCTTTTTTAGCTAAGGTACATAAACCACATTTTGTATATGTACAATAAAATTCTTGTTTTCCTTTTTGATAATCAAATACCCAATCCGTTTCATATTTACTGTTTTTTGATTTTTGAGATTCTAATACTTTTTGATCTTGAACTTTATCTGAAAATAAAGTTCCTTTTTTCTTTTGTCCCTCATGTGCTTTTTGCATCAAGTTTGATTGAATACTTTGATCAATAATATCATTCATTAACTCCAGTGTCATTTCTTCATCAGCTTTTGCCATCGCAAAAAAGAAACATCCAGCCACTAAATTACTTTCTAAACTATTTCCACCAATACCTGGTGTTCTTTCTACCATTTCTCGATAATATTTTTTTATTTTTT
>UQVG01000205.1 GCA_900544435.1 uncultured Erysipelotrichaceae bacterium
TAAGTTGAAACAACGATTCTTTCAATATCAAATTCATCATTTAATCTTGTAAGAGCACTACACATCATAATTGTTGTACAGTTTGGACAAGAAATAATTCCATGATGATCTTTTAAGGCTTCACCATTTACTTCAGGAACAACTAAAGGAACATTAGGATCCATTCTAAAATGTGAAGTATTATCAATATTGACACATCCAGCTTCTACAGCATATTTCATATATTTTTCTGAAATACTTCCACCAGCAGACCAGAAAGCAACTTCTACACCTTCAAAACTATTTTCAGTTAATTCTTCAACAACAAATTTATGTCCTTCAAATTCGATTTCTTTTCCAGCACTTCTTGCAGAAGCTAATAATTTAATACTTTCAAAAGGAAAGTTAAATTGGAAAACACATCTTAACATTTCACGACCAACGGCACCAGTAGCACCAACAATAGCAATTTTAAATTTTTTCATTTTTATAATCTCCTTATCCTCTTACTTTGAAAATAACAGCATTTTCATCATCTAATTTATTTTTTAAGTCAGCTAATTCTATTTCTTCTGTGATATAAATATGATCATCTTTTTCACTATAGTATGTTTCATAAGGAATATCTACAGGTTTAGATGCTCTTACATAATAGCGAGATGAAGAAATAGGATAAACATGTTTACAATCTTCATAATCATGTGACCATCTTTCTACTTGGTGTGTTTTCATAATATCACTGACAACAGCAGAAGCAGTGACATAACGACCAGCACCACGACCATAATAAATAATGTTATTAACATAATCGTTATCGATTTCAACAACGTTGTAAGAATCCATAACATTGGCTACAAGTTCATTTAAATTAACAAGTGTTGCTGAAACATCAATTCCTAAACCATCTTTAACAGGTTTTGCTTGAGCAATCATTTTAAAACGATAACCTAATTTTTTAGCGTAATCCATATCTAATTTAGTGACATTACGGATACCACTAGCTTGAATTTGATCAAAGTCAACAAATTTTTGATAACCATTTTGAGCTAAAATACAAATTTTATGAGCTGCATCAATTCCATCTAAGTCTAAAGCTGGATTAGCTTCAACATATCCTAAACCATCTGCAATTGATAAGGCTTCATCAAAATCAAGGTTTTCATTTTCCATTAAAGTTAAAATAAAGTTTGTTGTTCCATTTAAAATACCAACAATTTCTTTGGTGTTATTTGCAATCAAACTTTCTTTTTGACTTGCTAGAACAGGAATACCTCCCCCTACAGAAGCTTCATAGAAAATATGTACATCATTTGCTTTAGCAGTTTGGAAAATTTCTTTTCCATAATGAGCTAATAAAGCTTTATTAGCTGTAACTACATGTTTTTTGTTATTTAATGCTTCTAAGATAATGTTTTTCGCAATTGTTGTTCCCCCAATAAGTTCAACAACGACATCAATTTCCTCATCATTAATAACATCATGATAATCTTTTGTATAAATAATTCCCTTAGGTAAGTCTACTTCTTCAAGACCACACCCGTATTTAACAACAATTTCTTGTTTCATTTCTTTTTCTAAACGTGTTTTTTCATTTGTAAGAATTTCAACGACCCCATATCCTACAGTACCAAGTCCAATAACACCTATTTTCATGATAGTCCCCCTTATAATAAAAAATAGACCAAATGGTCTATTGAAAACTTAACATAAACAAACCATTATTCTTGAGCTTTATTTTTTAAATGCATCAATAATAGTTTTAATGGTTATCATAGTTAAGCCTCGCTTTCTTTACTTTTTTGATATAATAGCATGATTGTATACAGTAGTCAATTTTTTCTCATATTTTCTTTCCTTATATTATATTAATAATAAAATCTTGGATTGTTGACTTTGTATACAATATTCAATATAATAAATTCAATTATTGGAGGATATAGCGATGAATAAGACATATGTAAGTACGCGTAATCATCAAAATCAAATCAATTTCTATCAAGCAATTGTACAAGGAATTGGTGATGATGGGGGATTGTTAGTTCCTAATTTTGATTTTCAAAAATTAGATTTAAATAAATTAGTTCAATTAAATTATGTAGATTTAGCAACAGAGGTGATTTCAACTTTTGTTCCTGAAGATGGTAAAGAACTTATCCATCAAGCATGTTTAAATGCATATGGAAAAGGTTTATTTCCAGAAATTGTTGTTCCTGTAAAAAAAGCAGGAGATGTTTATGTAGCTGAATTATTCCATGGACAAACAGCTGCTTTTAAAGATATGGCATTATCTTTATTACCACATTTAATGACTTTATCTTTAAAACAATTAAAAGAAGATCGTGAAGTCATGATTTTAGCAGCAACAAGTGGTGATACTGGTAAAGCTGCTTTAGAAGGATTTAAAGATGTTGAAGGAACATGTATTAAAGTATTTTATCCATTAGATGGAGTAAGTGCGATTCAACAACAACAAATGGTTTCTCAAGAAGGAAAAAATGTTAAAGTAGTTGGAATTCATGGTAACTTTGATGATGCTCAAAGTGCTGTAAAAGTAGCGTTTGGAGATAAAATGTTAAAAGAAGTAAGTGATCAACATCATGTTTTCTTATCTTCAGCTAACTCAATTAATGTAGGACGTTTGATTCCACAAATCGTTTATTATTTCCATAGTTATTTTGAACTTGTAAGAAATAAAGAAATTGAAATGGGAGATCAAGTAAACTTCTGTGTACCTAGTGGAAACTTTGGAAACTGTTTAGCAGGATGGTTTGCGAAAAATATGGGACTTCCTGTTAATAAATTTATTGCCGCATCTAATAAGAATAATATTTTAACTGATTTCTTTACAACAGGTAAATATGATGCAAATAGAGAATTCTTTAAAACAAATGCACCTGCAATGGATATTTTAGTATCAAGTAACTTAGAAAGACTTGTATGGTATATGTCTGGAAAAGATGGTGATAAGGTTAAAGAATACATGGAAAAATTAAAAGCAGATGGTATTTATGAAGTTGATGATGAAACATTTGCACGTATTCAAGATCAATTTAAAGCAGGATATTTAAATGAAGAAGAAGTTTTAAAAACAATTAAAGATTGTTATGAAGATAATGGTTATGTTTTAGATACACATACAGCATGTGGTTATGGTGTTTTAAAACAATATCAAAAGGAAACTGGAGACCAAACTAAAACAATCTTACTTTCAACAGCATCACCATATAAATTCCCTGAATCTGTTTATAAAGCATTATTCAATGAAGAATTAGATGTTTATGATGCAATTGAAAAATTAAATGAAAAAACAGGTGTAGCAGTACCTAAACCATTAGTTGGAATTAAAGATAGAGAAGTGCTACATAAAACACATATTGATAAAACAGAAATTATTAATTTTATTAAATCAGAAATGGAAGGACTTTAAAGAATGAAAGTCAAAGTCAAAGTACCAGCAACAAGTGCCAATTTAGGACCAGGATTTGACGTTGCTGGATTAGCGTTAACTTTATATAACACCTTTACTTTTGAATTGAATGAAGGTGGATTAAATATTACAGGATGTCCAACACAATTCTGTAATGAAGAAAACTTAACATATCAAGCTTTTAGTCAAGCAGCTAAAAGTTGTGGATTAGATTTTAAAGGAGTCAATATTCATTGTGAAAGTCAAGTTCCTTATACAAGAGGTCTTGGAAGTAGTTCAACATGTATTGTGGCAGGAATCGTTGGAGCTTTTGCTTTTAAAGATAAAACAGATGACCGTCAAGAAATTCTTGAACTTGCAACAAAGATTGAAGGTCATCCAGATAACGTTGCACCAGCTATTTTTGGTGGTTTAACAGTTTCAGTAATGGAAGAAGAACAAGTACTTACATTAAATATTCCTGTAAAACATGAATATCGTTTTGTAGCTTTAATTCCACCATTTACTTTATCTACTGAAGAATCACGTAAAGTATTACCACAAACATTAGATCGTCAAGATGCTATTAAAAATGTTTCACATTTAGCACTTGTTGTTGCTTCTTTAATTAATGGTTATGATGATGGATTAAAATTAGGATTTAAAGATCGTTTACATCAACCATATCGTGGTAAATTAATTCATAATTATGATGAAATCATGAAAGTGTTAGAAGCGGATGAAAATGTTTTAGGATGTTATTTATCAGGAGCAGGACCTACTTTAATGGCAGTCATTCGTGAAGAAGATAAAATGGGTGTTGTTCGTTTAAAAGAAGAACTAGGATCATTATTAAATGATTGGGAAGTTATTAAATTAGAATTAGATCATAAAGGTTATACTTGTGATTATGAATAGATAAGGAGAATTTATTGGCTCCGTGTCAATAGTGGAGGGGCTTAAGAGATAGCGAAAGCTATCTCTTTTCT
>UQVG01000206.1 GCA_900544435.1 uncultured Erysipelotrichaceae bacterium
AGCTGTTGCAATACGCCCTCTTGGTGTTCTTTTAATCAAACCAATTTGTAATAAATAAGGTTCATTAACATCTTCTAAAGTTTGTGGTTCTTCCCCAATAGATGCTGCAATAGCTTCAAGTCCTACTGGTCCACCTTTAAAACGATGAATGATTCCTAATAAATACTTATGATCAACATCATCCAATCCCAAATTATCTACTTTTAGCCTCTCTAATGCCTCAATTGTTCTATCTCTTGTAATCGTTGCATCACCATAAAACTGTGAAAAATCTCTTACTCTTCTAAACAACCTATTTGCAATACGTGGTGTTCCACGACTTCTTCTTGCAAGTTCTCTTTTAGCATCATCATCCATAACAATATTATAAACACGGCTTGTACGGTCAATAATTTGGGTAAGTTCTTCTTCGCTATAATATTCTAATTTTGATACGATTCCAAAACGATCTCTTAACGGCGCTGATAAATCACCAGCTCTCGTTGTTGCCCCAACAAGAGTAAAAGGTGGTAAATCTATTCTTACTGATCTAGTAGATGCTTCTTTTCCAATAACAACATCGACACAAAAATCTTCCATCGCTGGATATAAAATTTCTTCTACCACTTTATTTAAACGATGAATTTCATCAATAAATAAAACATCTCCTGGTTCAAGTGCTGTTAAAATAGCTACTAAATCTCCTGTTTTTTCAATACTTGGACCCGTTGTAATTTTAATGTGGGTCCCCATTTCATGAGCAATAATCATTGACATTGTTGTTTTACCTAAACCTGGTGGTCCATAAAGTAAAACATGATCTAATGATTCATCACGAAGCTTTGCAGCCCCTACAAATACTTTCAAATTTTCTTTAAGATTTGTTTGTCCAATATATTCATCAAAGTCACTTGGACGAAGTGAACTCTCTTCATCTTCTACAATTTCAGGATCTAAAACTTCGTTCATGTTTTCCCTCCTATTTAACAATTAAACTTAATGCTTTTTTCACATAACCATTTGTATCTAAATTTTCATCTGTTAACTTCTTAACAACTTTATCTACTTCACTTTGTTTATAACCCAAAGCAATTAATACTTCCATAGCTTCTTCTAATTCTTGATTAACAATTGTTTGTTTTGTAGCTGTTACTTTTCCTTGTAAATCAAGAATAATTTGTCCAGCAGCTTTAGGACCAATACCAGGAATTTTCTTTAAATAAGTTATATTTCCACTTTCAATAGCTTCACAAATTCCTTCAACATCTCCACTTGCTAGCATTGTACAAGCACTTTTACAACCAATTCCTTTAACTGAAATCAATTTTAAAAATAAATCTTTTTCTTCTTTTAAATTAAATCCATATAATAAAATACCATCTTCTTTTACTTGTTGATAAAGATAAACAATCACTTCTTTTCCTTTAGAAAAAGCATATGGATTACTCACATAAATCAAATAACCTATACCATTATTTTCTAAAACAATATGATCACTTTGAATATCGACAATTAAACCTTTGATATAACTATACATATATTTCTCCTATAACTATTATAATATAAAAAACGAATCAATTCGTCTCAAATTTGTGTCAAATTTGTTTCAATTATATCATAGTATCCCTTAACTTAAAATAAAAAAATCAGGCATAACGCCTGATTCATTAATCATAGAATTCGAATTCAAAATCAAGAATAGAAACAATATCTCCATCTTGACATCCTGCGTTTCTAAGAGCTTCATCAATTCCCATATTACGCATTTTAATAGATAAACGTTTAATTGCATCATCACTTACTAGAGAAGTCATAGATACAAGACGTTCAATCTTCTTACCTGTAATTGTCCATTGACCATTACCTAAATTATGAACAACAAATGGTGCCTCTTCTTCTTCGTAATTATAAACAACAGTATTTTCTTCTACTTCTTCCATATCAAATTTAGGTGCAGTTTCTAAAGCATCTGCAACAGCATATAATACTTGATCAACACCTTCATGAATGATTGCTGAAATAGGGAAAACTTTAACATCTTCTCCTACTTTTTCTTTAAATGCTTTTAAGTTTTCTTCTGCATTTTCTTCATCCATTTTATTAGCTACGACAATTTGAGGTCTTTCTAATAAACGATATTGATATTGTCCTAATTCATCATTGATTGTACAGTAATCTTCATAAGGATCACGACCTTCAATACCACCCATATCAATAATATGAACAATAACACGACATCTTTCAATATGTCTTAAAAATTGATGTCCTAATCCTTTACCTTGACTTGCCCCTTCAATTAATCCAGGAAGGTCAGCCATAACAAAGTTACGACCGTCTTTTGCTTGAACAACCCCTAGATTAGGAACAATAGTTGTAAAATGATAATCAGCAATTTCCGGTCTTGCACGTGAAACAACTGATAAGAATGTTGATTTACCTACTGAAGGGAACCCAACAAGTCCAACATCTGCTAATAATTTAAGCTCACAGCAAACATCAAATTTTTCCCCTGGTTCTCCTCTTTCACAAATTTGTGGTGCAGGATTTCGAGAAGTTGCAAAACGTGCATTTCCTCTCCCACCACGACCACCTTTAGCAAGAACAACACGTTGTCTGTCTTCTGTTAAATCAGCCATGATTTTCCCAGTTTCTTCATTTGTAATAACTGTTCCCACTGGTACTTTGATCACTAAATCACTTGCATCTGCTCCATGCATTTTTTTAGCCATCCCATTACCACCAGGACGTGCTTTATAAACACGTTTATATTTTAAATCTAATAACGTTGATAAAGATGTTGTCGCTTCAAAAATAATGCTTCCACCTTTTCCACCGTCTCCACCGGCAGGTCCACCTTTTGGAACATGTGCTTCACGTCTAAAAGCCACTGTTCCATCTCCACCTTTACCAGCTTCAATATATATTTTAGCTTTATCGATAAATTGCATACTTCCACCTCTCTTTCAAAAAAAAATCCCTTTTCAGGGATTTCATTATGCAGCTGGGTAAACTGATACTTTTTTTCTATCTTTTCCCATTCTTTCGAATTTAACAATTCCATCACACATAGCGAATAAAGTGTCATCTCCACCTTTTCCTACGTTAGTACCTGGATGAATTTTAGTACCTCTTTGTCTATAAATAATAGAACCAGCAGTAGCGAATTGTCCGTCTGATAATTTAGCTCCTAATCTTTTTGATTTTGAGTCACGACCGTTTTTAGTTGATCCAACCCCTTTTTTAGAAGCGAATAATTGTAAATCTAATTTAAACATCATGATGTTATTCCTCCTCATAGGTTATCTTGATATATTGATGATAGTCTTCTGTAAATGATTCTAAACTAATTACAAGAGTCTCTAGTATCACTTGCATTATTTCATCACTTTCATACACATCTATCATTATATTACCATTTTTTAAAATAATTGCACACTTTTTTTCTTCAAGAAATCCTTTTTTAGCAAGGGTATTACAAATTCCTGTGGCTACTGCACTCACACCAGCACATACAAGATCTTTGCCATACTCACCAAATTGGGCATGTCCTTTTATTTTAACTTGTGTAATATATTTATTATTTCTTTTTATTTGAACTTTAATCATTATTTAACGTTGATTGCATCAACAATTAATTTTGTATAAGGTTGTCTATGACCTTGTTTTTTGTGGTAATGTTTTTTAGCGTTATATTTATAAATAGTTACTTTTCTTTCTTTACCTTGTTTTTCTACAGTAGCTTCTACAGTAGCACCTTCAACATAAGGAGCACCAATAGTTACAGTTTCATCTCCAACTAATAATACTTTATCAAAAGTAACTTTTTCTCCTGCTTCAACTTCTAATTTTTCTACGAAAATTGCATCACCAGCTTCAACTTTTAATTGTTTTCCACCTGTTTCGATAATTGCGTACATACCGCACCTCCTATAAATTTTTTCTAAGACTCGCCAACCAAGGCAGCAAACGCATTTAATACCTTTTATGTGCGGTTGTAGTCTAGAGGTCTACAACAAGTGCATTATACTGAATTTACCAATTAAAGTCAATGCGATTTATTAGATTTTATCAAATAAATTTTTATTGTTTCAAAATCATAGAACTGTTGTTGAAAATAATAGATATTTTGATAAGGTCGATAATAAGATAATTGTTCACTGATCTTTATTCTCTTTTTATCAAGATGATCACTCATTATTGTTTCTATATAAATAAATTGCATATTTTTAAAATATAAGATTGTCTGATAAAGAAGATAGATCAAAACAATCTTTCTACCTATTTGTTTTGTTAAAACCCATAGAATACATATAAAAAACAAAGAAAGTTTTATTTGTATTTTTATACATTTTTGATAATCAAAAAAATACG
>UQVG01000207.1 GCA_900544435.1 uncultured Erysipelotrichaceae bacterium
AATATTAACTTAATTGAAAAGATTGAAAGAGCAAAAAATATTCAAAATATAGAATTTTTAAAAAATTAAAACAACGATTTTCTTTTAGTAAATCTTACTAGAAGGAACGTTGTTTTTTTATTCACATAAGCGTATAATAGAGGTAGTCTAAAAGAATTGGGGGAAACCAGAAATGTACAAAATAGTCAAAAAAGAAAGACTAAATGATGTTGTTGAATTAATGGAAGTTCATGCTCCAATGGTTGCTAGAAAGTGCGAACCAGGTCAATTCATTATTTTAAGAGTTGGTGAAGATGGAGAAAGAATTCCTTTAACAATTGCTGATTATGATCGAGAAGCTGAAACAATTACAATTATTTATCAAATTGTAGGTTTTTCAACTCGTCAATTAGCAAAATTAAACGAAGGTGATGAAATCACTGACTTCGTTGGACCTTTAGGTGTACCAACTGATTTACATAAATCAAATCATGTTGTTGGTATTGCCGGTGGGGTTGGTAGTGCACCATTATATCCACAACTTAAAAAATTAGCTGAAATGGGTGTAGATGTGGATGTTATCATTGGTGGACGTGAAGCACAATATGTATTATGGGCAGATAAGTTCAAAGCTTTCTGTAAAAATGTATATGTGATGACAGATGATGGATCTTTAGGAGAAAAAGGATTTGGAACTGTTAAATTACAAGAATTAATTGATAGTGGTGATCCAATTGATGAAGTTATCGCTATTGGACCAGTACCTATGATGAAAGCTGTTGTTGGGGTAACAAAACCTCATAATTTAAAAACAATGGTTTCATTAAACCCTATTATGATTGATGGTACAGGTATGTGTGGATGCTGCCGTGTTACTGTTGATGGTAAAATTAAATTCGCATGTGTTGATGGACCAGACTTTGATGGTTTATCAGTAGACTTTGATGAATTAATGGCTCGCCAAAGAATGTTTAAAGAAGAAGAACATCAAGTAGATGCGAATGCAGATCGTATTTGTAATTTAATGGGAGGTGCAAAATAATGCCTAATATGTCACCAAATAAGGTTAAAATGCCTGAACAAGATCCTAATGTAAGAAATAAAAACTTTGAAGAAGTTTCTTTAGGATATACAAAAGAACAAGCTATGGAAGAAGCAACTCGTTGCTTAAACTGTAAAAAACCATTCTGTATGGATGGGTGTCCAGTAGGAGTACCAATTCCTGAATTCATTCATCATGTTGCTGAAGGTGAATTTGAAGAAGCTTATCAAACAATTACAAGAGAAAATGCATTACCTGCAATTTGTGGACGTGTTTGTCCTCAAGAAAATCAATGTGAAGGTAAATGTGTTAGAGGAATTAAAACTGAATCAGTAGGAATTGGACGATTAGAAAGATTCGTTGCTGATTATCATAGAGAACATGGAAAACCTGCAGAATTAAAAATTGAAAAAAATGGTAAAAAAGTTGCTGTTATTGGATCAGGGCCTGCTGGTATTACATGTGCTGGTGAATTAGCTAAAAAAGGTTATGATGTGACTGTTTTTGAAGCATTACATAAAACAGGTGGGGTATTATCTTATGGTATTCCAGAATTCAGATTACCTAAAAAATTAGTACAAAGCGAAGTAGATGGTGTTGCTGCTTTAGGTGTAGATTTCGAAACAAATGTTGTTGTAGGACGTTCAATTACAATTGATGAATTACAAGAACAAGGATATCAAGGAATCTTCGTAGGTAGTGGTGCTGGTTTACCACGTTTCCAAGGAATTCCTGGGGAAAACTTAAACGGTGTTTATGCAGCGAACGAATTCTTAACTCGTGTTAACTTAATGAAAGGATATCAATTCCCAGATCATCCAACTCCAGTTAAAGTAACAGATACAGTATGTGTTATCGGTGCTGGTAACGTTGCTATGGATGCCGCAAGAACTGCAAAACGTTTAGGAGCTAAAAACGTATATATTGTTTATCGTCGTGGACCTGAAGAAGTTCCTGCTCGTGCTGAAGAAGTACATCACGCTAAAGAAGAAGGAATTATCTTCAAATTATTAACTAATCCAGTTAAAATTGAAGGTGAAGATGGATGGGTTAAATCTATGGAATGTGTTGAAATGGAATTAGGTGAACCTGATGCATCTGGAAGAAGAAGACCAATCGCTAAAGAAGGATCTAACTTCACAATTGAAACAGGAACAGTTATTGTTGCTATTGGACAAAGTCCAAATCCATTAATTAGACATACAACTCCTGGTTTAGATTGCCAATCTTGGGGTGGAATTATCGTTGATGAAGATTCAATGAAAACATCTAAAGATGGTGTTTATGCAGGTGGAGATGTTGTTACTGGTGCAGCAACAGTTATCTTAGCTATGGGTGCTGGTAAAAAAGCAGCTAAAGCAATGGATGAATATCTACAAAATAAATAGTATTTAAAAAGTCAATTCACATTACGAATTGACTTTTTCTTTGGCTGTCATTAAATATAAAATGATGTTTTCGCATAAAGCTAGAATAACAATCATATTTATTTTTGGAATAAGTAAACAAATAAGTTCTATACATATTGTAATTTTTGCTTTTTTATTTATAAATGGAATATATTTAAAAAATAACATAAATAGTATTCCAAGTGGAATAAATAATAATAAGAAATACGAACTTAAATATTTATAAGAAAGCATAGATAGAAAAAATATTAAATTGGAAGATACAAAACATTTAACAGGACTATCACAATGATATCCACCTAAATTCACTCTTAATCCGGAAAATGCTAACATCCAAACTAATGTCATAAGTCCTTCATGTAAACATAATCCTAGAATAAACATAAATATATTAACGATTGAATTAAATATTAAAACTTGTTGACCATACTTATATACTTCATAATCTTGATCAAAATCATATTTATCATAAATTTTCTCTAACATCATCATCTGTTCCTTTTAATAAAAATTTCATGTAATAAATACCATCTTTATAAATGTTCTTTTTCTTAACAATTAAATCAGATTCAATTTTACATCTATCATAATCATAAAAATCATTTTCTGAATAAAGTTCAACTAACGTATAAATGCCTTGACCTTTGATATGCAAAGTTATTTCATTATGTCTTTTAACATAATCTAATATTTCAGAAATAACATCAATAAAATCTAAATCATCATATTTTTCATTTTGGCTAATTTCAAAGAAAGGTTTAATACTTATATTATCGTCTTGTAACCTGTTGATTTTTACAGAAATCAAAATATCAAATACTGGATTTTTAGATGCAACTAATTTTTGGTAAGTGTTTTTAGATTGATATTGTTCAATAGCTTTGGATATTTCTGGATTGGTATCGTTGTTTAAGTGTTTAATGTGTTCTAATATCCAATGAATACGATGTTTCTTATCATCAATATCATAACTAATGTTTTGTATGAGACGTAAGCTTTGTTTTATATATTTTTCTTTTTGTAATTGTTTTTCATATTGCATCTTTTCGGTGTATATTCGGTTTAGATAAATACCATTAATAATGATAAGAATAAAAGTAATCAATAATAAAATACAAATAATAATAGGACTATAAGATGCAGTTACTTCTACATTATCATAACTGATCATTCCAAAAATACTTAAAATAACAACTTCTGTGATAATTACTAATGAGTATTGTTTGTTAGGAACAGGAAATGTGAACTTTAAATGTCTAAGTAACCAACAGGTTACAAGAATTAAAAATAATTTAGAAGTTATACCTGCACAAATGTAGTATATAGTTTCATATCCAGCAGCTAGTATTTTATTATATAGACAATAAGTTATATAAGGATATATGAACATTGAAAATAAATAACCGGCTAATATAAATATATCTCCAAAGTGTATTCTTCTTTTTTCGTACAAGACAAATGAATAACATGCGATAAAGTATCCAATTAGTATCATGAAACCATTTTCTCTTAAAATATCACATAATTCACATATTAAGAATAAAGAAGTGAGTAGAAAACAAAATAGTTTTCTACTTGAAAGTGAATAATAAAGGTAAACAAATGTTGTAAGAGTTAAAACTTCTACAAAATTAAGAAATATACTATAAGCTACCATTGAGTAAATAGTCCTGATAAGTTAGTTTAAATTTCTTTTTATATGTTTTACCTATATTAATTTCTTTCTTGTTTCTTAAGATAATATATTTTGTATTAGCGTCATATACAAAATCTAAATTAATAAGATAGGATCTATGTACTTGTATGATATTGTTATTATTAAGTTGTTTTTGGAATTCTTTGATTTTTTCTTTAAAACCTAACCCAAGATAAATGTTGGTAAGTATTTCTTGGAAAACTAATCAAATA
>UQVG01000208.1 GCA_900544435.1 uncultured Erysipelotrichaceae bacterium
ACATCGGTAACAAATGGATAAATCTCCGTAAGAGAGATTATCCGCCGAACATTATCAACAGTGCAAATAGTGAAATATGAAATTTAAAATAAAGGTTAGATCGGGACTTTATTGTCAGAATCAATATCAAAAACATATGAATTTTGATTATTCAAGTGGTTATCCAGAAATGAGTTGCTTTGATTATAATGCTATTGAAACTTATTTTCAAGATTTGACAGGACAAATTAAAGTGGATGATTCAATAACTAATTGGACTTTATCTATTGAAATTTCTCTTGGCGGAGCAATTGGAGAAAAGGAAATTTGTATTTGGAAACGGGGTATCACTTATTTGAAAGATAAGGAAAAGATCATAGGCATCAATATACCTTTACCAATAAAAGAAGAAATAAGTTGGGGTATTGATAAAAAACACCGTTTCAATGAATATGCTAAAAGAAAATTAGACAAGGGCGTGACAATAATCCCCGTTGATTATGCTCAATTTAATGATATGACAGATTATGTGGAAAGTCGTATTAAACTATCCTTAAAGCAAGTTTTCACTGACGGGATTACTTTGAAAGGGCATACAATAAAGTTATAATCATTATAGAATTTAGTTGATAACAAACAGCACTACCGCTTAAAGCGGAACGCTGCCAAACATTATCTGCCAGAATAAAATAACAATAAAAAAGAAAAAACAATGATTAGGTATATTGAGAAAGGCGACATATTCCGCATTGAGGGTGTAAGTAGTTATGCGCACGGATGTAATTGCGCCGGTGCAATGGGTAAAGGCATTGCCGTGCAGTTCAAAGACAAATATCCAGATATGTATCTTGAATATAAGCTATTGTGCAAAGAAAACAAGTTTTGCCCCGGAGATGTATTTGATTATGATTATGGCAACGGGCATATATATAATCTTGGCACTCAAGCAACGTGGCGAACACGAGCTAAAATAGAGTATATCGAAAAGGCACTGATACAGATGCTTGAGTTAGCCAGTGGTGATAATGTAACGGCAATAGCCTTACCTGCAATCGGTGCTGGATTAGGAGGATTAAAATGGGATGATGTAAAAGCTGTTTTGAACAAAGTTTCAAACGATTATCCTAACGTTGATTTGTATGTAGTTGAAACTTATCAAAGTGAATAGTGGCAGATAACAAGCGGATCAATCTCCTTAAAGGTCGATTATTCACCGAACATTATCAATTACAAAGTAACAATATGAACTTTTACTTAATAGGTAGTTTAGAAGGATTTAACGATTTACGTTTTCCAAATGTGGAAGATTGGCAAAATTGTATGGGACATGCTGAAGGTTTACTAAAGCAGTGGAATCCTCCAGAGATGGAATATATATGGAAAAAAAGTAATAGACATAAACATTTTGATTTATCACAATTTTGTAATCCTCTATTAACTATTAGCGACAAAGCATTAAGTATTTTAGAAAATATTCTTATCAAAAATGGAGAAATTCTTGATATAAAGTCGCCAAAAGGTTTTCATTTTTTTCATTGTACCAATATAATAGATGCTTTGATTGAAAAAGAATCAGATATAGTGTGGTTAGATAAAGAAAGAGGATGGGTGAGTTGTATAAATAAATTTGTGTTGGATAAAAATAAAATCCAAGAGCAAACTATTTTCAGACTTCCAAATGTAAATTGTCGCTATACTTTTTATGGGGATGAATTTAAGAACCTTGTATTGAAACATCATCTTCAAGGAATACATTTTGATAGATTCGAAACTATTATTATAAAATGAATGATTGTTTTAAAGTTTGTAGTTAAAGTATTGATAACACGCACATCAATCACTTAAACAGTGATTATCTGCATCACATTATCAATCAATAGAAATTTATGAGCATTGGAATTGTAAATAAATTAGATACTCCTTGGGGATTTACAAAAGATATACAACAAGATAACTGGCATATTCAATACACAAATTTGAATGAAATATGCCAAGGTGGTCCTCTGGTTGGCAATCTTATCGTAAATGGGCAGAAAGTCTTTTGTGACAAACGCTTTGGAGGTCCATTATTGTATCACGAAAATTTAGTATTTATTCCAATGTATATTCGTAAATTTTGTATTTCAGGATTTATGCTATCTGTAATAGAACTTAATTCCATGCGATTAATACGGGTAAAAGACATTTATGATTTAGTATATCTTGATAGTATTAATGAAAATGAAATACTATTCTATAAAGATATAGATAGAACTAAATTACATAGAAAGAAGATTGATAACAAATGGCTTAACATCTAAATAATAAGTTAGACACCGAACATTATAATAAATAAAAATCAAAGCATTATGGCAAAATATGAGTTGGGGGCAATTTATAAAATTAATGGTCGAAATGGTGAATTATATTATGTAAGACTTTTGACAAACGAATGTTATGGCGTTTTTTCATCATTAGAAGGCGAACTGAATGAAGAGACATTTGCCCAAACCCATTATCGTCTCTATTTTAGCTGTAACTCTTTTCCTATAAAACGAGGTATATGGGAAAAAGTCGTATCATCTCCAAACTGTACAGATATTGCACGGTGGCAACGCCCTCAATATTTAGCTAATTTTGCTAATTTCAACATGAAATTATTTCTTGATCAATGCAGAGTTTTTCATGAAGATGGGAACCTTTATCAATGTGAAAGTAAAGAGGAGTTTATTAGATTAGTAAAATCTGGTAAGATTTTATTTTGTTTTAATACTTATAAAATTATACCAGACTTTCTAATGAGGTATTACAAGGATTTCCCCAATAGCTATATTGTAAATAAAGATTTTATCCATAGTGGAACTTTAGAATACCAAAAAGAACAAACAAATGTATTAAAAGAATTAGGCTTTGATATTGGAAACTTATTATAACAAGCGGCTGAACATTCCTATAAAGGTTAGTTAGCCACCAAACATTAGTGTTTAACATGATGAATGAAAAATTACAAGATAAAGTCGTTGCTATTGAATTGGCTGGAAATAATATATTTATAGCCAATGATAATGACAATTTTAAGAATGAACTTATCAGTATTGGATTTGAAAAAGTAGAACCATACTATTCTATTTCAATGCCTATTGGCGATGTAGAAAAGCGTGCAGTTCTTTTTCAAAAGTTAATAGAAATCGGAACATTATTTTCCGATGCCAAGGATTGGTCGCCCTCTGAAATAGTTAGACATTACCGTGATAAAGGTTTAATAAGAGGTAATTATCTTAGGATAGCATGGAGAAATAAACAAGATCTTAATATTACTACTGAATAGGTTCTTAAAATTACAAGGAATAAATAATATGAAGTTATGATTGCCGACAATAAAGAAATAAAAAAGAGGATTATAGAGCTTCAAGCAAAGCTCAACATTATTTTTCCGCAACTTTACATTGATTTTCTGGCTAAAATCAATGATGGTGATGTGTATGAAGTGGATGATTCGGGTATATGTCTGTATTCATACTCTGATTTAGAGGAAAGAAATCAAACATATCAAATAAAAGACTTTGAGCCAAATTATTTTATGATAGGACAAGATGGGGATTTAGGGTACTTCATAAATGTCGGTAACCCCACTGATAATTCTATATATTCAAATGATTTAGGCGCTTTGGGTTCTTTGGAAATGGAAAAGGAATCAAACAATATCTTTGATTTCATAGGTCAAAATGAAAAATAAATACTAACACGCACCTCAATTGCCCATAAAGGTCGATTAGCTGCCAGACATCATGAACTCTAAAAAAACAATAATATGAGAACTGAAATTTTACAGTTGAAAGATTTAGGTCGTATGCCTAATGAAAGCATCAATGACCCAGATAACATTGTTGAAGTTATACGTTCTTATGATGAATTATTAAAGCGGATACAACTCCCCATATCATTTGATGAAGCTGAAGTATTGGTACAAATCTTTCCCGAGAGTTCTTTTTATGATTTGCAGTGGGACTTATTAAAACTGGTGGAATCTGTCATACGTATTGATGATGGCGACAAATATATCCAGTTAATAAACGCCTGTCCAAGTCAAGAATGGAAAGGTGTTCTAAACATTCGCTATAAAAATTATAAAAAGGAGAATATGGAATTTTAAGACCTACAAAAGCCCGCCCGAAGGGGAACGCCCAAACAACCACCCGCAAAAACTGCTTTTAAGCATACCATAGAAAAAAAGGAAGACCGAACGCTCCGAAGTTTCACCCTTATATATATATTTGTAATTGAGCGAAGATATACAGCGGAAAACGTATATAATTACATGTTATCTATTTAATAATAAGCATAAAACTATGAGATTCTTAAAAATTATGGGA
>UQVG01000209.1 GCA_900544435.1 uncultured Erysipelotrichaceae bacterium
TACTTTAAATAATCATGCTTTATTTTTAGTTATTGCCTTATTTATCCTTAATATATTTTTTAACAATAGAATTATAATGACTCTTGGTTATCTTATTTGGTTATTAGTCATTTATCGTATGTTTTCAAGACAAACTTATAAACGCTATCAAGAAAATGAAAAATATTTAAAAAGTATTAAACCACTTCAACAATGGTTTAATCTTCAAAAGAAAAGATTATCTGATCGCAGTCATAAATATTATCGCTGTCCATCTTGTAAACAAATGGTCAGACTTCCAAAAGGTAAAGGCAAAATAATTGTCACTTGTCCAAGCTGTCATCAAAAATTTGAAAAGAGAACTTAAAAATGTTTGGTTATGTCGTTATTAATAAACCCGAATTAAAAATTAAAGATTATGATAAATATCAAGAATATTATTGTGGTTTATGTCAGTCATTAAAACAAAATCATGGTAGAAGAGGTCAGTTGACTTTAAATTATGATTTAAACTTTGTAGGTATTTTACTTACAAGCTTGTATGAACCAACGGATAAACAGTATTTAATCCGTTGTCCATTACATCCTTTTTATAAAAAAAGTGTTCGCACAAATCAATATATGGATTATGTAAGTGATATGAATATTGTTTTAACATATTATAAATTGGAAGATGATGTTTTAGATGAAAATTCTTTAAAAAGTAAAGCTTATAAACAGTTACTAAAAAAAGAATTTAAAAAAATTAAAACTAAATATCCAGATAAAGTTAAAAAAATAAAAGAATATCTAGATCAAATCCATTATCTTGAAAAATCTCATTGTTTGGATTTAGATGAAATAGCAGGTCAATTTGGTCATATTATGGCAAATATTTGTGTTTATCAAGAAGATGTTTTTAAAGATGATCTTTATCAAATGGGATTTTATTTAGGTAAGTTTATTTATTTAATAGATGCTTTTGAAGATGTTGAAGAGGATATAAAAAAAGAAACTTATAATCCTTTTAAAAAGAAATTTAAAGATGATCATTTTCAAGAATATTGTTTCAATATACTAGAAATGATGATTTCTAGAAGTAGTTTTTATTTTGAAAAACTTCCTTTGATTGAAAATGTTGAACTTTTAAGAAATATTATCTATAGTGGTATTTGGACAAAATTTGAACTCATTAAAAAGAAAAGAATGGAGGAAAAATAATCATGAATCCTTATCAAATATTAGGAATATCCCCTAGCGCCAGTGATGATGAAGTGAAAAAAGCTTATCGTACGCTTTCTAAAAAATATCATCCAGACGCTAATATTGGAAATCCACATCAAGCAGAATATACTGAAAAATTTAAAGAAGTCCAAAATGCTTATAAAACTATTATGGATGAAAGAAAAAAAGGTTTTAGACAACAAAGTTATGGCAATCAAACAACTGGTGGTTATCAATATCATGGAAATGATCAAGAAGCTTATCAAGAAGCCAGTGGATTTATTCAAGGTGGACGTTATCAAGAAGCTTTAAATGTTTTAAATCAAATTCAAAGTAAAACAGGTATGTGGTTTTATTTAGCAGCTTTAGCTGAAAATGGTTTAGGAAATAATATTCGTGCACAAGAATATGCCCAAACAGCTGTTCAAATGGAACCAATGAATATGCAATATATTTTATTATTAAATCAACTTCAAGGAAATACAAACCAGTATCGTCAAACGAGTCAACAATACGGTAATCCTGCAAGTATGATGAATTGTTGTTATTCAATTTTGCTTTTAAATTGTATGATGTCATGTTGTTGTGGTGGAGGATATCATTATCCTATTTTATGTTGTTAGAAGGAGAAAATTATGACAAAGGTTATTGGAATCGATTTAGGTACAACAAATAGTTGTATGGCTTTTTATGAAAATGGAAAAGCTAAAATTATTGAAAACAAAGAAAATCAAAAAACAACTCCAAGTATTGTTGCTTTTGATAAAGATGGAAAGAAACTTGTAGGAGAACTCGCTAAGCGTCAAAAATCTATGAATCCAAAACGTACGATTTCTTCTATTAAAAGAGAAATGGGACAAAATTATCATGTAGAAATAGATGGAAAACAACTTTCTCCTCAACTTATTTCTTCAATGATCTTACAAAAATTAAAAAAAGACGCTGAAGCTTATTTACAAGAAGAAGTCAATCAAGCGGTTATTACTGTTCCAGCATATTTTAATGATGCTCAAAGACAAGCAACAAAAGATGCTGGAAAGATTGCTGGTTTAGAAGTTTTAAGAATTATTAATGAACCAACAGCTGCAGCACTTGCATATGGTCTTGAAAATGCCTATGGTCAAAAAGTCATGGTTTTTGATTTAGGTGGAGGAACTTTTGATGTTTCTATTATTGAAATTGGTAGTGGTGTTATTGAAGTTTTATCAACTGCTGGAGATAATCATTTAGGTGGAGATGATTTTAATAAAGCTATTTGCGATTATGTTTTAGAAAGCTTTTTAAAACAAGAAGGCATTGACTTAAAAAGAGATACAGTTGCTTATAGTCGTGTTCTAGAAGCAAGTGAACAAGCTAAAATTGAACTTTCAAGTCAATCAAGTACCACTATTCAATTACCTTTTATTTATCAAGATGCAAATGGTCCAAAAAACTTAGAACTGACACTTACAAGACAAAAATTCAATGAACTTACAAAAAATCTTATTGATC
Source organism: uncultured Erysipelotrichaceae bacterium (assembly GCA_900544435.1). GTDB lineage: Bacteria > Bacillota_I > Bacilli_A > Erysipelotrichales > Coprobacillaceae > Faecalibacillus. Next base: position 2,674 of record UQVG01000209.1, read on the forward strand.
GTCTTGTATTACCAATGCAAACAGCATTAAATGATGCCAGACTTACACCACAGGATCTTAATAAAATCATCTTGGTTGGTGGATCATCTCGTATTTTAGCAGTTCAAGAAAAAGTTAAAGAAATTACGAACATGGAACCAAGTAAATCATTAAATCCTGATGAATGTGTTGCTTTAGGGGCTGCTATTCAAGCTGGTAAATTAAGTGGAGAAATGGTTTTATATGGTGAAGATAATGATGTTCTTTTATTAGATGTTACACCTTTAACGCTTTCTATTGAAACTGTTGGTGGTGTTGCAACGCCTTTAATTCCAAGAAACACAACTATTCCAACAAGCCACAGTCAAGTCTTTACAACATCTGCCAACTTTCAAACACAAGTAGAAATTAATGTTTTACAAGGTGAAAGACCACTTGCGAAAGATAATCAATCTTTAGGAAAATTCAAACTCAAAAAAATCAAACGTGCTATGCGTGGTGTTCCACAAATTGAAGTCACTTTTGATATCGATAGTAATGGTATTGTTAATGTTTCTGCTAAAGATCTTGCTTCAGGAAACAGTCAAAGTATGACGATTGAAGGTTCTGCTAAAATGTCAGATAGTGATATCGAAGAAGCTATTAAACAAGCTAAAATGTATGAAAGTCAAGATCAAGTCACAAAAGAAAATATGCTTTTAAAAAATGAAGTTGATACACTGATTATTAATGTTCAAAATGGTCTAGCTTCACATAAAAAAGAAATGGATAAAGCTTTAAGAAAACAAATTAAAGCTGAACTTTCTTCTTTAATGAAAATAACAAGAAAGTTCAATTATGAAACAGCTTCACCAGAAGAAATACAAAAAATAAAAGATTCTAAAAATCATTTAGAATCTCTAGCTCAAAATATCATCGGGAGATAAATGATCTCTCGATATTTTTTTGACAATTTCATCATGTCTTACAAAACCATAAGTAGCAACAATCAAAGACCCTCCTAAATCAAGCATTAAATCTTTCATTGTATCTTTTAATGCTTCATGTCCTTTCAAAGGAATATCATCTTTAGAAACAAGTGTTCCCTTTGTTGAAGCCATATATTGTTGGGAATTTGTATGAAAAATTCCATCACAACTATATTCTAGAATTTCCCAAAAAGCACCAATTCCTAAAGAGAAAACTACTAAAAATAAACATGTAAAGTATTTGTTCATATAAATAAACTTGCTTTTTTCTGCCATCATAATATGGATAAACCATAAAGCTACAAAAGATAAAATAATACCTGAATGGAAGTGCAAAAAAGAATCCCACCATGGATATTTTCCATAAAAATCAAGTCCATCTCCTAAAACCAAAGCATTGAATGCAAAAAGTGCAATCACAATATAAAGTGTTAACGGAACATTGATCTTAAACCATTTCTTTAAAAACTTTGGTGCTGATAAAACAAGCAACATCGCACTAAACTGTAAAATACGAAAAATCATAGTTGTGACATATTTTATATAAGCATCACCAATATGATGACGATAAGCTAAAATAAAAATTGTCCAGCCTACATGATAAATCAATAATAAAATCGTTAAAACAAATAATATTTTTTTAATAAATAATAGCCTTTTCTCTGTTAATTTCCTATTTTTCATAAAGAATATAATCCCATCCTTTCAT
>UQVG01000210.1 GCA_900544435.1 uncultured Erysipelotrichaceae bacterium
CCCTAAAGTTGTCCCCTAAATAATTTGGCTTTCCCCCTAAATTATTTGGTTACCCGATTTCTATCTTTGGAGAAATATGTTAGTCATTTACTTTTTTCTTTTTTAAAGCAACAATAACAATCAATGAAACTAAACTACAAATTGTTAATAATTCAATTGGTGTTCTATCTCCAGTTTTTGGAGTTGTATTATTTTTTACATTTGTAGTTACATTATTTGTTTTATCACTAACTTCATCTTTTTTATCTGTATTTGGTTTTTGATTAGTATCATCACCTTTTCCAGTACCTGGTTTTTGGTTTGTATCGTCATCTTTTCCAGTACCTGGTTTTTGATTTGTATCGTCATCTTTAGAGTTATCTACTGTAAATAATGTTTCCACATCTCCTAATGTAGAAGTTATTTTAATAGTATGTTCTCCATTACTTAATGTTTTTAAATAGTCTTCACTTAAAATAACATCTGCTGTACCATTAATTGATTGTGCAATATTTTCTACTGTATAATATTTTGAATCTAATTCTTCACCATCTACAAGTACTTTTAAAATATCTTCTTTAGAAACATTTATTGTGATTTTTAATGGTTTTGAATCTTTTAATTCATATTTTCCATTTTCACCAGCAATAATTTTTGCTCTTTCTTGAACATTGATTTTAGCTGTTTGTACTTTATCTAAATCTACACATTTAACAGCTACTTCATTTGTTTCTTCTGTAATAATTTCTTGAGGATTTTCAAATACCCATCCTTTAGGTAATTGAATTGTATCTAAAGTATCACCAATAAAACCATTTAATTTTAATCCAGATTTTTCTAAATCTTTTTCAAATGTTCTTTCTTCAATTGTAAGAATAACAGCTCTTCTTGTTGATGGTTTTGTAGCATCTGTACTACTTTTAGCTGTGTAATATAAGTTATATTTTCCAGGTTTAAGATTTTTTAATCTTGCTGTATCATTTTTACCTGAACATACTAAATCAACAGAAGTAAGTCCACCTTTTGATTTAAATGAATATTCATTATCAATTGAATAATCTAAAATACTATCTTGATCAGAAGTAACTCCTTCTAATAAATCAGGTGTTTCCCCTTCTGTCATTGTTACATCATGTTCACCTGTGATTTTAATAGCGTCTTTGTAATAAGCTTCTGAATCTGCTTTTTGTTGAGCATTTTGTCCATAGTAAACATAATCTACTTCATATTTTTGACCAGCTAAATTATCTCCAGCATCACCAGCCCAGTTTCCACCTGTTGCTAAATTTAATTGAATATATTGAGGTCTATTGAAACATCTTTTATATTCTTCATTATTACTATAATCTATAGAACCAACAATTGTACTATCTACATAGAATTCTAATTTATTTTTAGACCAGTTAATCCCAAAAATATGATAATCATCATTAAAAATTCCTTCTGGTAATGTATAAGTAGAAACTGATCTTGAATGATCTACATCTTGAGCTGAACCTGCATGAACTGTTTGATAAACTTTTCTATTACTTTTTCCATTTAAATCACCATCAGCAGCTCCAATCATTTCCATAATATCAATTTCACCACAAACAGGCCATGGAGCTCCTTGTTCACTACTGATTCTACCATCTAACGTAAAGTCTGAACCTAATGTCCAAAATGCAGGGAAAGCACCTTTTCCTTTAGGAAGTTTAGCTTTCATTTCAATTCTTCCATATAAGAACTCTTTTTTCCCATGAGTTCTAATACTTCCTGAATTATAAATAACTTGTCTATTTCCTCTAGGATTTTTATATTGATCTTCTTTATCACGATCTGTCACTTGTAATACTAATTGTCCATCTTTTACATAAACATTTTCTGGATCATTTACATAATGTTCTTGTTCAACACCTCTAATAGATCCTAATTCATAATCCCAATTTGATGTATCTAATTGATTTTCATTAAAATCATCTGCCCAAACCATTTCATAATTATCATCTTCTGAAGTTTCATTGACTGCTTTAACAGAAACATCATCAATCCATACTTCTTCATTGATAATATCTTGATTTCCATTTCTTTCAGTCCATTTAATAAAAGCAATAGATCCAGAACCATTATCACCTGAATTGAAAGTAAACTCTACATCTTGATACTTATTAGCAGTTTCTTTTGATGATGTAATATTTGTTTCAATAATTTCTCCATTATTATCTTTTAATCCAGCACTTAAATTACTATTTTTTACAGCTAAAAATACTTGACCATTTTCATTCGATATCTTAACTTTTGCTTTTACAACATAATCAGTATTTTTCTTAAAACTTACATTTTGATAAACAGCTGCATTATTAGAATTTGATGGTAATTTTCCATAATAATTTCCATTATCATTTCCAATTGTTCCTGTACCTGTTTTAAGCCATGAAGCACCATTATTATTAAAACCACCATTAACAATTAAATCTCCATTACGATCTAATTTTACCAAATCATATTCGTGAGCAACTTGTGATGCTCCTTGATTTGTTGGTTCAGCAAAGACCATTGCTGAATAAGAACTCAACATTGACATAGATGTCAATACAGATAATACAACTTTACTTATTTTCTTATTTTTCATATTTTTTCCTTTCTTATACTTACATAAGCAAATTAAGACAAAAAATAAAGACCAAATAAGATACACTAAAAAAGTGTAAGTTATTTGGTCTTGCCTACTTAAAGTAACAATCCGTATTTACATCACGTATTCTAACATACCTTTCTTGTCTATGCAAGGGGTTTCATTAAATTTGTCTAGACAAATTTAAATTATAATTCTTCACCGTTAGAAGCAATTACTTTTTTATACCAATCATAAGAATCTTTCTTGCTTCTTGCTAGTGTTCCGTTTCCTTCGTTATCTCTATCTACATAGATAAATCCATAACGTTTTTTCATTTCACCTGTAGTAAATGAAACACAGTCAATGCATCCCCATGGTGTATATCCCATTAAATCTACACCATCTTCTTCAACGGCTTTTTTCATTTCTTCAATATGAGCTCTTAAATAATCTATACGATATGGATCATGGCATGAACCATCTTCTTCTTTAACATCAATTGCTCCAAAACCATTTTCTACAATAAATAATGGTTTTTCATATCTTTCATAGAACATATTTAAAGCATATCTTAAACCTTCTGGATCAATTGCCCATCCCCAATCAGATTCTTTAATATATGGATTTTTAACAGAATGTTCACTTGAACCATCTGTTGATTTTGAAACATCTTTTGTAACTGTTGAATCTACAACATTTGTCATATAATAACTAAATCCAATATAATCAACAGTACCTTCAGCTAAAGCTTTTTTATCTTCTTCAGTAATATCAATATTAAATCCTTTTCTTTCAAACATTTTTAAAGCATAAGCAGGATAATGTCCTCTACATTGTACATCGCAGAAGAAGAAACGATCATGCATTTGTTGTTGAGCTAATACTTGATCAGCAGGACGACAACTAAATGGATAAATTGGAACCATGGCAATCATATTTCCAATTTTAAAATCAGGATTAATTTCTTTACCAACTTTTACAGCCTTTGCAGAAGCAACTAATGTATGATGTCCACAGATATACATTGCTTCTTCTGGATTATCATAGTTTCCAAAATGAGCACCACTATTTGTCCAACCAAAGATATCATTTTTAAAGTTCATTTGGTTATTGATTTCATTGAAAGTCATCCAATATTTAACTTTGTTTTTATATCTTTTAAAACATACTTCAGCAAATTTAACAAAGAAATCAATTGTTTTACGATTCATAAAACCACCATATTCTTTAGCTAAATGATAAGGCATTTCAAAGTGTGATAATGTAATGACCGGTTCAATACCATATTTTAATAATTCATCAAAAACATCATCATAGAATTGTAATCCTTCTTCATTAGGTTTATCTTCATCACCTAATGGGAAAATACGAGTCCAAGCAATTGATGTTCTAAAACATTTAAATCCCATATCTGCAAACATTGCAATATCTTCTTTATAATGTCCATAAAAATCAATACCTACATGGTTAGGATAATATTTTCCTTCTACTACACCATCTGTAATTTCTCTTGGAACTCCATGTGCACCTGCTGTCATAACATCAGCAACAGAATATCCTTTAGAAGTATTTAATACTCCTCCTTCAAATTGGTGAGCGGCTAATGCTCCACCCCATAAAAAATCTTTTTGTAAAGCCATATACTACCTCCGTATTCTTTTTTTATTATTATATCATAAGGCGATTAGACTAGAAAATATTCTCTTATACTTTGCATAAATATTTACAAAAAAAGCTAGAGAATAATT
>UQVG01000211.1 GCA_900544435.1 uncultured Erysipelotrichaceae bacterium
AAATATTAATGATACAAAATATAATACTTATCATTGGAATGCGATAGGCAAACAAAAAAGAGATTATAAACAAAAACAAATTGTCAAAGAAAGAGAAAGTGTTTTTATCAATCAAAATAAAAAGAATATCCCAGATATTGTTTGTGAAAGAATCCTAGAAAATCCTAAATATGAAAGACCACAAAAAAGTTGTTGTATACTTGATGCTAAATATTATGGATGGGATTATGAAAAAGAAGCTTACTATTTACCAAGAAACCTAGATATTTATAAACAATTTTTCTATCAGGAACAATTTCAGCGTATTTATGAAAAGGAAAATGAGACGAATGTAGGTGTTTATAATTTTCTTGTGTTACCTGATTATCTAGGAGATACAAAGGATACAAAATGGGGAATTATAAGACAATGTGCGGTTATAGAATTTGATTATCATCAAAATCAAAAGATTGCTATTTTACAAGTAGATATTGAGAAACTTGTGGATTTTATTTATAGTGGATTGGATATGAAAGAAGACGTACTTTCTGTTTTTTTAGGTAATAATCGTGTTGTACCGATGATTTATGGTAATGAAAAAGCCTAACACGTGTTAGACTTTTTTATTTCCATAATTGTTCAGGATATACACCTTGATGAATAAGTTCTTGAATAGAATCTTGAACAGCTTGCTTATCTTCTGGATAAGTTACACCAAACCATTTATCTGTTGTTTCTAATACTTTTACAGAAGCTCTATTTGTTTTAATAAGTTGATCTACAATGATTGGTAATAAGTATTCCTTTGTAAGAGAATCATCGCTTTCATCTAATAAGAAGTCTTTAAAACCATTTTCAAGATAATCAATGAAGTTTGGATAACCTGCCCACATATTCATTGAAACACGGTTATTTTCTTGAATGATGTCTTTACTTTCTTTAGTATCACAATCAATTGTTCCATGATCATTTCTAATAATCCCTTTTGTTTCAATGACTCTATGTAAATACCCTTCTTCATCTTCTACACAAATACCACGAGTTACTGTTCCATTATCACTTAAGGTATTTTTCAAGATAAAACCAGCCATTGCCATTGTAAACTCACTTTGTTTTTTATTATCTTCAATTAAAAAATCATGAAGCTTTTTAAAAGCAACTTTTCCATAATAATCATCAGCATTGATAATGACAAATGGTTCATTAACGATCCCTTTACAAGATAAAATAGCTTGTCCTGTTCCCCAAGGTTTGATTCTACCTTCGGGTACTGTACACCCTTCAGGAATATTATTAATTTCTTGGAAAACATATTCAACTTGAATGTGTTTTTCAATGCGATTACCAATAACTTCTTTAAATTCTTTTTCGATGTCTTTTCTAATAATAAAAACGACTTTATTAAAACCAGCTTCAAGAGCATCATAAATGGAATAATCCATAATGATTTCATCATGAGGACCGATTTTTGCTAGTTGTTTAATTCCTTTTCCATAGCGTGAACCAATTCCTGCCGCCATAATAATAAGTGTTGTATTCATATAATTCTCCTTTGTCTAATCATGATTATATCATATTTTTATAAATATCCTTGTAAATTTTATTATTTTATCACAGTGTGATAAAATAATCATGAGGTGAAAAGCATGAACTATAGTTTAATTCTTTTATGTGCAGGAAGTGGCAAAAGAACTGGTTTAAAATATAATAAGATCTTTTATAAAATCAATCATCAAACAGTTTATGAAATGAATATTTCTCATTTTTTAGAGGATACTAAATGTAAACAAATTATTGTTGTTACTAAAGAAAATGAAATAGAGGATATTAAAAAATTAGTCAGTGATCCAAGAATTGAATATGTTTTTGGTGGACAAGAAAGACAAGATAGTGTATATGAAGGATTACAAAAGGTTAAAGAAGATTATGTTTTTATTCATGATGGAGCAAGACCTTATGTAAACAAAGAAAGTATTGATGATTTAGTAGAATGTCTAAAAGACTATTCAGCAGGATTATTGATGGTTCCTTGTAAAGATACAATCAAAGAGGTAAAAGATGGAATTGTGGTCAAAACATTAAAAAGAGAAACTTTAATGCAAGCACAAACACCACAAGTCTTTAAAAGTGAAGATATTAAAATAGCTTATCAAAAAGCAAAAGATGAAGGTTTTGTAGCGACAGATGATAGTCAACTTTTTGAAAGGTATATTGATAAAGAAATTAAAGTAGTGTTAGGAGATTATGGTAATTTAAAGATTACTACTCAGGAAGATTTAAAATGACAGGAAAGCATATTAGAAGAAAAAAACATATTTTAGGATTCGTAATAGGTATACTTGTTGTTGGTTTAGGAATATTTTGTTATTTTCATTTTTGTGATGATCAAGAAATTGATTTAAGTCAATATGAAACAATGGTAGGGACGATTAAAAATGTAGGTGATGAAACATTGCTTATTGAAAATAATGAACATCAACAATATTTAATTTCGATTGCGGGAGTCATAGACTCTAATAAAGGGTTAAAAAAGGGAAATCGTATTTATATTTATTATGAAGGGAAATTGGATGTTAAGAATAAAGATATTCAAAATGTGAAAGTAAGGTCATATAAAGTATTGGATTAAGATACCAAGGACAATACCAATTAGAGAAGGTATTGTTTCTTTTTTATTTTCAATTGTTATATTTTCTTTTTCATCAAAGATAAACCAAATAGATACAAAAAAGAAATCAACCCATAAATCAAGATGTTCAAAAGTATTTCCAACAATTAAAGTAAAAGAAGTATATAAAGAAGTTTTAATCATTTTCTTGATGGAATCTTTGATATAAGGGGAATACTTAAATAAAAGAGTAAGTTTTCTTTTTAGATAATTGATTTCATTTTTAAAAAGATAATGCGCTAAAATCATAAAAATAAGCCATATGATAAACAAAATATAATCCACAATAATCACCTCTTTATAGAATATGTAAAAAAGAGGCTTATAAAGGGGATAAATCATACAAAAATATTTGATTTTTATTGCATAAATAGAAACAATAGTCTATAATAGACGAGCAAGTAAATTATTTTACTGCCTGCTTACCAAGAAGTAAGCCAAAAGACCATAGGAGGTAAAAGAGATGAATAAATATGAAATTATGTTTATTGTAAAACCTGATGTTGAAGAAGAAGCTAGAAATACTTTAATTGAAAACTTCAAATCAATCTTAACTGCTAACGGTGGTTCAGTTGATAATGTCAACGAATGGGGATTACGTGATTTCGCTTATGAAATTAAAGATTACACAAAAGGTTACTATGTTGTAGTAGATGTAACTTGTGCACCAGCTGAAATCGCAGAATTCGAACGTTTATCAAGAATCAACGCATCAGTATTACGTCACTTAACTCTTCGTAAATAATTAGGAGGCGTTTAACGATGATCAATAGAGTTGTTATGGTTGGTAGAATGACTCGTGATCCAGAACTTAGAAGAACTGGAAGCGGGGCTGCAGTAACAAGTTTTACGTTAGCGTTAAATCGTAACTATAACTCTGCAGATGGACAACAAGCAGACTACATTTCATGTGTAGTTTGGAACAAAGTTGCTGAAAACGTTGCACAATATTGTTCAAAAGGTTCTTTAGTAGGGGTTGAAGGTAGACTTCGTTCAAGAACTTATGACAATGCACAAGGTCAACGTGTTTATGTTACTGAAGTTGTTTGTGATTCTGTTCAATTTTTAGAAACAAGAGCACAAAGAGAAAGAAACCAAAGTTCGATGAATCAAGGTATGATGAATCAAAACCCAATGGATCAATATTCTCAACCAGCTCAACCACAAACAAATAATTTCCAAGATATGCAAACAGTTGAATTAGAAAGTGATTTTGATAATTCATATAATATCATGGAAGACGATATTCAATTTTAGAAAAGGAGTATAAGAACATGGCTTTTAAAAGACAAAGAATGGGTAGAAGAAAAGTTTGTTATTTTACAAAAAACAAAATTACTTACATCGATTACAAAGATGTTGATTTATTAAAAAGATTTGTTTCAGCTAACGGTAAAATCATTCCTAGACGTGTAACTGGAACTTCTGCTAAATATCAAAGACAATTAGCAGTAGCTATCAAACGTGCTAGACAAATGGGATTATTACCATACGTTGGTGAGTAATATTTAGAAAACGCCTATTATATGGGCGTTTTTTTTGTTATATATTTATTTTCAGGGACAAAAAAGGGACACGTATTTTATTTGGAAAAACGCTTCAAAAAACAAGAACGTTTTTCCTTTTTTTATATAAAAAGCCTAGTCAAGATACTACATATAATAGTATAAGTG
>UQVG01000212.1 GCA_900544435.1 uncultured Erysipelotrichaceae bacterium
TACACTCTTTCCCTACACGACGCTCTTCCGATCTGCTCATTAAACATGATACTCTGGCAAAAGTAATTTGGGTATCAACACCACCAATATTTTAAAAGGGGAGAAAAATGATGGAAGAAAAGGTGCTCATAAAGTTTAGAAACATTGTTAAAGAATTTGATGGAACAATTGTTTTAAAAGGTATTAATTTAGATATTTATGAAAATGAATTTGTAACACTACTTGGACCAAGTGGGTGTGGAAAAACAACATTGCTTCGTATTTTAGGTGGCTTTTTAGAAGCATATGAGGGAGCTGTTATTTTTGATGATGAAGATATTAAGGAATTACCTCCATATAAAAGAGAATTAAATACAGTTTTTCAAAAATATGCATTATTTCCACATATGAATGTATATGATAACATTGCCTTTGGTTTAAAAATTAAAAAAATGTCAAAAGATGTTATTGATCAAAAGGTAATGAGAATGTTAAAACTTATTGGGTTAGAAGGCTTTGAAAACAAAAATGTAACAACATTATCAGGAGGACAACAACAACGTATAGCTATTGCTAGAGCTTTAGTAAATGAACCTAAAGTTTTATTATTAGATGAACCATTAGGTGCTTTAGATTTAAAACTTAGAAAAGAAATGCAATATGAATTAAAAAGAATTCAACAAGAAGTAGGAATTACTTTTATTTATGTAACACATGACCAAGAAGAAGCTTTAACAATGTCAGATAAGATTGTTATTATGAAAAGTGGTGAAATTCAACAAGTGGGAACACCTCAAGAAATATACAATGAACCTGTTAATAAATATGTCGCAAATTTCATTGGGGAAAGTAACATTATTTCTGGAGTAATGGTTGAAGATTATAAAGTTAAATTTGATGATCAAATCTTTGATTGTGTTGATTTTGGTTTTAAACCAAACGAAAAAGTTGATGTAGTTTTAAGACCTGAAGATATTGATATTGTATCTTTAGAACAAGGAAAAATTACAGGTGAAGTTTTAAGTGTTTTATTTAAAGGTGTTTGGAATGAAGCAATGGTAGAAACTGTTCCAGGAACGACTGTTAAAGTTAATATGAATGTCATTAAAAATCATGATGTTGAAAGTGAATATAGTGATGAAAGAATTTCAGCAAATGATTTTTATGTAGATATTGAAGAAGTAGCTTCTTTAGATGATAACGATATTATTGCTAGAGCAGATGCACAAGCATGGAAGGAAAGTGATGATTCTTATATTTCTATTAGTAAAATTGAACATAATTTAAAAGAGGAATTAGGTGAATATACTGTTACTTTCCAAACATCATCAGGTTTGTCTACGACTAGAAAAATTATTGTTGTTGATCAAAAATATGTTAGAAATGAAAAAGCTAATGAAGCAGTGAGTGCTTTCAACTTCTTTAAAACAGTTGATGAGATTAAAGAATCTGTTGCTTTGGATACAGATTTAAAAACATGGGCAAATGCTATTGGATGGAAATTATCTAATGAAGATGAAGCAGTAGATATTTATGTAGATTATGATTTTGATCCTGAAAATATACAAGAAGGTATTTATCAAGTTACTTTCTCTACAGAAGGTAGGGAATTAAAAGTACATACAACAGATTATGTAGAAGAAGGTCAAGAGGTCGGATTGACTTTTGAAGTAGAAGATATTCATGTTATGGAAAAGATGGGATTCTAGATGAAAAAATTTTCTCAATTAGCACTTCCATATATTATTTGGAGTATTATTATTCTACTTTTACCGGTATTGCTTATTGCTTTCTATGCAGTGACTGATAGCGGTAATGCTGTTGTTAATTTTAATTTTACTTTACAAAATTTTGTAAAATTTTTTACCGACCCTGATTTCTTACTTATTTTATGGAGATCACTTTCAATTGCTTTAAAAACAACAGTTATCTGTATCTTACTTGGTTATCCAATTGCTTATTTTATTTCGCGTTGTAAAGATAGAACAAGAAATATCCTTGTTTTGTTAATAACGCTTCCAATGTGGATCAATATGCTTGTAAGAACATATGCTTGGATTGGTATTTTATCTGATGGAGGTATTTTACAATCATTATTAAATTTATTAGGATTTAAATCAACACAACTTCTTTATACAGAAGGAGCTGTATTACTTGGAATGGTTTATAACTTTATTCCTTTTATGATTTTACAGATTAATACGTCTTTATCTAAAATGGATAAATCATTGTTAGAAGCAAGCTCTGATTTAGGCGCTAATCGTTATCAAACTTTTTGGAAAGTTACTTTTCCACTTTCAATACCAGGTGTTATTAGTGGGATTGCACTAGTTTTTTTACCCGCAGTAAGTTCGTTCTTTATTCCTAAGTTATTAGGTGGAGGACAATATTTCTTAATTGGTAATGTTATTGAAAATCAATTTATTACTGTTGGAGAATGGAACTTTGGCTCTGCAATTTCGGTTATTATGGCTTTTGTAATGATGGCTATTATGTATTTGGTAAGATATGTTGAAAAACGTAATTCTGGAAATAGAAAGGAGAAAAAGGCATGAAAAAACAAAAACGATCACTATTAAAAATATTAATGGCTTTAATGCTTTTATTCTTCTATTTACCAATTGGGTTTATGATTGTTTTTTCATTCAACTCAAGTAAATCATTAACTCATTTTACTGGTTTTTCGATGCAATGGTATTCAAAAATGTTAGCGGATGCATCGATGATGGAATCTTTATATGTTACAATTATTGTTGCAATCATTGCAACAGTTGTTTCTACAGTTGTGGGGACAATTAGTGCGATCGGTCTTTCTAAATCAAAGAAAATTGTGCATGATTTAATTATGCAAATCAATGATTTTCCTTTAATGAATCCGGAAATTGTAACAGCTATTGGTTTAATGTTATTCTTTATTACATTTAATATTGAAAAAGGATTTACAACATTATTATTAGCGCATATTGCGTTTTGTATTCCGTATGTTATTTTGTCTGTTATGCCTAAAATTCGTTCTCTAGATCCAAATTTAGCGGATGCTGCTATGGATTTAGGGTGTACACCTTGGATGGCCTTGATTAAAGTTATTGTACCGCAAATCATGCCAGGTATTGTTTCAGGAGCATTGATTGCTTTTACAATGTCATTCGACGATTTTATTATTTCATATTTTGTTACAGGAAAAGGAATAAAAAACTTAAGCATTATGGTTTATACAATGTCAAAACGTGTAAATCCTAGTATTAATGCTATTTCAACTTTGATTGTTGTTTTTATTACAATTGTTTTAATTCTTGTCAATGTTGTTCCATTGATTAGAGAAAAAAGAAAAACAAAGACAACAGAACTTAAAGAAAAAAATAAAGCACCTAGAATTATTGCTGGAATTGTAGCTGCATGTGTATGTATGGGATTGGTTTTTGTTCAAAAAAATACAAATTCTACAAAAAAATATGCAGGGCAAACTTTGCATGTTTATAATGCAGGGGAATATACAGGTGAAAATTTGATTTCAAATTTTGAAAAACAAACAGGATGTAAAGTTGTGATGGATCTTTTTGATTCAAATGAACAAATGTATATTAAAGTAGCTAATGGAGAAGCTTATGATGTTTTAATTCCAAGTGATTACATGATTGAAAGATTAAAACAAGAAAAACTTATTCAACCATTAAATCAAGATAAAATTACTTGTTTAGAGGATATTAATGATTCTGTTAAAAATTTATCTTATGATCCAAATAATGAATATTCTGTTCCTTATTTTTGGGGAAGTGTAGGAATTGTTTATGATAAAACAAAAGTAAGTGAAAAAGATTTGAAAGAAGAAGGTTTTAATATTTTCTTGAATCAAAAATATAAAGGAGATATTTATTTATACGATTCTGAACGAGATTCCTTTATGATGGCTTTAAAAGCATTAGGCTATTCAATGAATACCGATAATGAAAAAGAGCTTACAGAAGCTTATAATTGGCTTTTAGAGTGTGTTAATACAATGTCACCAGAAATTGTAACTGATGAAATTATTGATAACATGGCTCAAGCAAGAAAGGCATTAGGACTTGTATATTCTGGAGATGCAACTTATATTATGTCTGAAAATGAAAATATTGGTTATTATATGCCAGAAAAAGGAACAAATATTTGGTGTGATGCTATGGTTATCCCTCAAAGTTCTAAAAATGTAGATTTAGCACATGAGTTTATAAACTATGTATCAAGTTATGAAGCAGCTTATGATAATTCGTCTTATGTAGGATATACTTCTCCAAATACGGAAGTTATGCTTGATTTAGAACAAAATGATTTTAAGGGAATTAATGCATATAATC
>UQVG01000213.1 GCA_900544435.1 uncultured Erysipelotrichaceae bacterium
ATATAATTTTTCCTCCTATTATTATATAGACAATTTTTTGATGTTTTTCTTTTTAATTTAGTAAAAAATTACGAAACAAATTTGTTTCGTAATCATCTATAAATAATTTTGTATATTTTGTGATAATTCTTTTTCAATTTCAATAAGTTTTTCTGTCACCTTTTTTATCTTTGATGAAGCATTTTCATATTGATGCAGATATTTATAAAGTGTTTCTATTCCCATAGAACATCCTTCAAAAAGAAGTGAAGCAATTGTTTGATCATCTTCATTCATTTGTATTTTAAAATTCATTTTTAACCATGACATGCCTTTTGCTATGAGGGAAGGTTCTTTCTCTTGAAGATGATGTTCTTTTAATAATTGATCAACTTCTTTTTTTAAAGTTTGATGTTTATTTTTTGAAGTAATGCAGATTTCTTTGAATTCATTATTTTTAATGACATCTAAAACTTCATCTAAAGATGAAATTGCCATTTTTAATCCTGAATCACATTCTTTTAATAATAAAATTGTATCATTATCCATTATATATGTTCCTTTCAAACATAATATTCCCTTTTTAATAAAAAAAATTCTAGGCTTTCACCTAGAATTCAATATTATTTTAAAGGTTTCTTTAATAAAGCTAAACCTAACATTCCTACTACTGAACCAACAGCTAATGCAAATAGATATCCAAGAGGATTAGAGATAACACCGATAACAAAGATTCCTCCATGTGGTGCCATTAATGTACAATTAAAGAACATTGACAAAGCACCAGCAGTTGCTGAACCAACGACACATGCAGGTAAGATATGTAATGGATCAGAAGCTGCAAATGGAATTGCTCCTTCAGTAATAAATGATAATCCCATAATGATATTTGTAAGTGTTGTTTGTTGTTCTTTTTTAATAAAACGATTTTTAAAGAAGAATGTTGCAAGTGCAATAGCTAGAGGTGGAACCATCCCACCAATCATAACAGCTGCCATGATATCATAGTTTCCTGAAGCAATCGATGCAGTTCCGAAAACGTATGCTGCTTTATTGATTGGACCACCCATATCAATCGCCATCATACCACCAAGTAACATTCCAAGAACTATTTTACTTGAACCACCCATTGATTTTAAAGCATTTGTAAGAGCTGTATTGATAGCAGCAACTGGTGGATTAATAATAAATGTCATAAGTAATGCCATTAATAATAATCCAAAGAATGGATATAAAAGAACTGGTTTTAATCCTTCAAAAGCATCTGGTAAATGATCAAATAATTTACGTAAACCTTTCATTAAATATCCAGCAGCAAACCCAGCTACTAAAGCTCCTAAGAACCCTGAATTTCCTTGATTTGCAAGTGCTCCACCAACAAATCCAACAGCAAGACCAGGACGATCTGAAATCGACATTGAAATATATCCTGCAAGAACTGGTAACATAAATCCAAAAGCTGTATCTCCTGTTGTTTTAAAGAAAGCAGCTAATGGTGTATTTTTACCAAAGTTACTTGGATCAATCTTATAGTCATCAAATAAGAAAGCTAAGGCAATTAAGATACCTCCACCAATAACAAATGGTAACATATGACTGACACCATTCATTAAATGTTTATAGATTTGACGGCCAATACTTTCATCGCTTTCACTTTCTACAGTTGTAGAAGCATGATCTGCATGATAAATTGGAGCGTTTCCATTTAAAGCTTCATTAATTAATTCTTCTGCTTTATTGATACCATCTGCCACTTTGACTTGAATGACAGGTTTTCCATCAAAACGAGTCATTTCGACATTTTTATCAGCAGCTACAATAATAGCTTCACATTCTTCAATTTCTTTAGCAGTTGGAGCATTTTTAGTTCCACCACTACCATCAGTTTCGACTTTGATTGTAATTCCCATTTGTTTTGCTTTTTCTTCTAAAGCTTCAGCCGCCATATAAGTATGCGCAATACCTGTAGGACAAGCAGTTACCGCAAGTAAACGATAAGTTCCTGTAAATTCTTTTTGCGCTTCTTCTTTTTCTTCTTCTTTAGATTTTTGTGCAGCTTCTTTTTGATTAATTAAATCCATAAATTCTTCTACACTTTGTGCATTAATTAAAGAATCTTTAAAGTCTGTATCCATTAACATTTGTGATAACATCGCAAGAATTTGTAAGTGTTCGTTTCCACCTGTTTTAGGGACCGCAATCATAAAGAACAGTTTTGCTGGTTGATTATCTAAAGATTGATAATCGACACCGTCTTTAACAACCATTGCTGCAAGTCCTGGGGCATTTACAGCTTCACTTTGAGCATGAGGAATCGCAATACCTTCACCAATTCCTGTTGTACTTAATTCTTCACGTGCGTAAATTCCTTGTTTATAAACATCTTGATCATTTAAGTTTCCTTGTTTTGCCATTAATGAAACTAAAGTATCAATAGCTTCATCTTTATTTGAACATGTAGCATTTACATCAATTGAAACATCTTTTAACAAATCTAAGATCTTTATTTATAGTTCCACCACTTGTAATTGTTTATAGACTTCTTGAATCATTGAAGCTTCCGCTAAATCTTCGCTAAAAGCAGTAGCGCCACCACAAGCACTTCCTAATTTTAAAGCTTCATCATATTTTTTATCTTTTAAATATCCAGCAATAAATCCAGCAACCATACTATCACCACTACCAACACTATTTAATAATTTTCCTTTAGCGCCAGCACAATAATAAACATGACCATCTTCACTGACTAAAATAGCACCATCTTTTCCAAGAGAAACAAGAACATTAATAGCTCCTTGTTCTTGAAGTTTTCGAGCATAGTGAATAAGATCTTCTTTATTTTCAATTCTGACATTGAATAATTCTTCTAATTCACGATGATTTGGTTTAATTAAGAAAGGATGATAAGGTAATACTTTCTTTAATAAATCATTAGTTGCGTCAACAATGATCTTAATACCTTGTTGTGCTAATTTTTTCATAATTTGTTCATAAATATCATTAGGTAATGATGATGGAATACTTCCAGCAAGAACTAAAATATCATTTTCTTGTAATTGATTTAATTTATCAAATAATTCATCTAGTTTTTCTTGTGGAATATCTGGACCGCTTCCGTTGATTTCAGTTTCTTTAGCACCTTTCATCTTAACATTAATTCTTGAAAGACCACTTTCTAACTGACATAAATCACAAGTAAACCCTCTTTCTTTTAATTCTTTAACAATTTCTTCACCTGTAAATCCTGCAACAAACCCTAAAGCTGTTGTTTCAAGATTCAAACGACTTAAAATTGTTGAAACATTGAATCCTTTTCCTCCAGGATAAATTTCTTCTTGCTTTGAACGGTTTGTTTCCCCTTCTTCAAAACAATCAACATGCATAATATAATCCAAAGATGGATTAAAAGTAATTGTATAAATCATTAGTCCTTTACCTCCACAACTGTTGCCTGTTCCTTTATTTCTTTTTCACAGTGATCTGTGATAATCATTGCATCATTAATTTGACCAAATGTTACATGGTAAACTTTATTAAATTTACTATGATCAGATAAAACATAACTCATTTGACATCTTTCCATTGCTAGTTCTTTAATCGCTGCTTCTTCACTATCAGGTGTCGTAAAACCATTTGTCATATCAATACCATTTGTTCCAAAGAAACCTTTAGAAAAATGATAACGATTTAAAGACTTCATCGTATTAGCTCCTACACATGCTCCTGTAATATTTCTAACTTCTCCACCAAGACAAACAACATGGAAACCTTTTAAAGTAAGTTGTTGTGCTTGCATCAAGCCATTTGTAATATAATGGGCATTTTTTTGATCTAAATACTCGATTAATTCTAATGTTGATGAACCAGCATCTAAATAAACAACATCATTATCTTCTATTAATGAAGCTGCATACTTAGCAATCTTCTTCTTTTCATCTGCATTGAATAATTGTCTTTTCGCAAGTGGATCTTCTGTCGTTTGAGTTGCTTTAGGAATAAGTGTTGCTCCTCCATGAACTCTTTTTAAAAATCCCTGATGATCAAGTTCTACTAAATCTCGACGAATACTTGATTCACTAGCACCCGTAAGTTCAACAAGATTTGCAACCGTTACATTTCCTTTTTTATCTAATTCATTCAGTATAATCTTATGACGTTGATTATCCATTCAAACCACCTCTTACATTTTTATTATATGACCGTTCAATCAAATTGTCAACATTATTTTGATTGTTTGGTCATATATTTGACTGAATGATAATTATATTTACACTTTCTTAAACTATCTTTTACCTTATTTTAATTTTTGATTATTTAGATATCTTCTAT
>UQVG01000214.1 GCA_900544435.1 uncultured Erysipelotrichaceae bacterium
CAGAGGAAAATGATGTTAAGAAATTTGTTGATCAAGAAATAGAAAATATTTTAAATTCTAGATTTCTATTGAATACAGGAAATGAAATCTTTGATGATTTGTTGAGTGATTGTTTGAATGATTTTAGAAAGCAAGATTATGATTTTAAAGTTATATGTTCGATTGAAAAGATGATTCAGTTGGATCATCAAGAAAATATTCAAAAAATCATTCAATTTATAGAAGATGTTTTTATCTGTTCAAATAAAAAATTAACAGTTTTAATTAAAGAAAAGAATGGTTGTGTTATTATTAAAGTAATTTCTAAATTTGATAAAAAATTAAATTATTTTTATCTTCAAGAAGATCAATATGAATCTTATAGTTTAATTATTAGAGAGTGTTAATTGCACTCTCTTTTATGTTATAATGGATAAGGTGATGAACATGAAACATATTTTTATATTAAAACCTCATACGTCCAAAACATTGGTCAATTGTATTGTTTCTTCAATGCAGGGAAAACACTATGAATTACGCTATACCAAGGATTTAGATGATGCGCGCAAGATTGCTTTATCTTATCAAAAAGAAAAAGAAGTTTGCCGTTTATACGCTATTGGTGGCGATGGCTTTGTTCATAAAGTAGTTAATGGTATGGTGGGAAGTCACCATCAACTAGTGGTGATACCTCAAGGAACAGGTAATGATTTTGCTAGAAGCATTTATAAAAATTTGGATGCTATGACAATATTTAAAGAATCTCTTGAAAAGGAAGCAAAACCCATTGATGTGATTCAATGTCGAGACGACCTTT
Source organism: uncultured Erysipelotrichaceae bacterium (assembly GCA_900544435.1). GTDB lineage: Bacteria > Bacillota_I > Bacilli_A > Erysipelotrichales > Coprobacillaceae > Faecalibacillus. Next base: position 797 of record UQVG01000214.1, read on the forward strand.
ATTGTGTGAACGTATTTTGTTGTGGTTTAGATGCAGATGTTGGTAATATCGTCAATACCAATCGTAAGACAACTATTGCACCGCGTATTTTACAATATAGTTTTACAATTTTAGATAAGATCTTTCATTTGAAGTTTTATCCAACAGAAATTTATACTTATAATCAAGATATCTATCAAGGAAATGTTCTTATATGTACGTTCTGTAATGGACATTATTTTGGTGGAGGATATCAGGCAGGATATTATTCATCTTTAGATGATGGGATGATTGATATGTCTGTGGTGGGCGAGATTTCTAAAAAAGAATTACCGTATTATTTAAAAGGACTCATTACCAATAAGTTACATAAAACAAAAAAATTTCAACATTTTAAAGAAGATGATGTTTGGGTAAAAACAAGTCAATATGTTAATATTGATGGTGAAAAATATGAACCGGGAACTTATCATTTAAAATGTATACATAATGCAATTCAATTAGTTTATTAAGGAGATTATTATGGAAATAGATTTAAAAACAGATTCACGTAAAGTAAAACCAGGAGATACTTTTATTGCGATTAGAAATGTTAACCGTGATGGTCATGATTACATTCCACAAGCAATCAAAAATGGAGCAACGAAAGTCATTGTTGAAGAAGGAAGTTATGATGTTGAAACCGTTGTTGTCAAAGATACGAGAGCGTATTTAAAAGATTATTTGTACAAATATTATTATCCTTATTTCAAAGATATGAAATTAATTGGGGTTACGGGAACAAATGGTAAAACAACAATTGGCTATATGATGTATCAAATGATGACCATGCTTGATATTCCTTGTGCTTATATGGGTACAATTGGTTTTTACTATTGTGGAAATTTTATTAAAATGGTGAATACGACACCTGATGTAGATGTGCTTTATGATTATTTTATTAAAGCAAAAGATGCTGGATGTAAAGTACTTGTCATGGAAGTTTCTTCACATGCACTTGCTAAAGATCGTATTTATGGCTTAGAGTTTGATGAAGTTGCTTTTACAAACTTAACACAAGATCATTTGGATTTTCATAAAACGTTAGAAAATTATGCGAATGCAAAACAACTTTTATTTAAAAAGACAAGAGGAAAGAAAATTGCTGTCATTAATGGAGATGATCCACATGCCTCACATTTTGAATTAGAAGGTAATCAAAATATCTTGATTTCTGATCAAAAGGGTGATGTTTTGATTCAAAATATTGAATTTTCTCATTTAGGAACAACGTTTACTTTTAAATATCAAGAAAACAAATATCAAACACATATTCAAATGGTAGGAAGGTATAATGTTTATAATTATCTTACAGCGATGCTTTTAATTCATGAATTAGGATATGAAATTGATGATATTTTAGCCTTAAATACAAAACTCAAAGCACCTAAAGGAAGAATGGAGTTAATCGTTTATAGCACAAATGGTATTTTTGTTGATTACGCTCATACGCCTGATGCCACTTTGAATGTTTTAGAAAGTGCTCAAGAATTTAAAAAAGGAAGAATTATTACGATTATTGGTTGTGGGGGAGATCGTGATACGACAAAACGACCAATCATGGGTGAAATTGCTTGTAAACATAGTGATCATGTCATTATTACAGATGATAATCCACGAACAGAAGATCCTCAAAAAATCATTAATGATATTTTAGCAGGTGTTAGTGGTGATTATGAAGTTATTAATGATCGTCATCTTGCCATTGCTAAAGGAATGAGTTTATTAAAAGAAAATGATATTTTAATGATTTTAGGAAAAGGTCATGAAGATTATCAAATTATTGGAACAGAAAAAATTCATTTTTCTGATCAAGAAGAAGTAGAAAAATATATAAAGGAGCATACAAATGACTAAAATTGCGTTTTTTGATGTTGATGGAACAATGATCAATGTTCCTCATCAATTATTAAAACCAACAGATAAAACAATTCATGCTTTAAAAGAATTTCAAAAACAAGGAAATTATATTGTTGTAGCTAGTGCAAGAGGGGTTAAACCAGAATGCTTAGATGAAATTCCTTTTGATGGTTTTATTGGCTGTGATGGGGGCTATATTGAATTCCATCAAGAAGTTTTATTAAATAATGTTTTTACAGTTAAAGATTTAAACTTACAAAATAGTGTTTATGAAGCTACCAATGGACAATATATTATCAGTGAAAGAGCAACAAGTTATTTTAGTGATGTAGATGGTGAACTTATTAAAAAACATTTAAGACTTTATAATGGGACAGATAAACTACCTGATGATTATAATGATAATTGGCGTTTTCAGGATATTAAAGCCAATACAGTAACTGCGCTTTTCCATAATGCTAAAGACTTGCATGAAGCTTTAGACATGTTACCAAAAGAATGGTCAATTAATGCCTATGATACAGGACATATTCGTATGGATGTACATCCTCAAGGTTATACAAAAGGGACAGCGTGTGAATATTTATATCAAAAATTAAATATTCCAAAAGAAAATACATATGCTTTTGGTGATGGTGAAAATGATATTGAAATGTTTCATTTAGTAGGAACTTCTATAGCTATGGGAAATGCTGATGATGAAGTTAAAAAACATGCTTCTACAGTGACTTTAACAGTGGATGAAGATGGTATTGCTGATTTCTTTGAAAAGGAATTTAACATTAAATGAGAATTAGAAAAATAAACTTTCAAGAAATAAATTTTGAATATTGTCCTTATCCTCAATCAATGTATGACTCTATAAAAAGAATAGGCTTATCTTTTCCTATTAAAGTCAATATTATTGATGGAAAATATTATTGTAAAGATGGTCATAAACGTCTTTCAATTATACAAGATTTATTAAAAAATGAAGAAGGATATGAAAGAAGAAGGGAAGTTCCTTATATTATTTATAATGATGGAAGTTCAAGATCTAATGATTGTTGGCGAGATCGCAACATGCATTAGATCTTTTTCATTTTTTGAAAGTGAAAAACAAGAACATTTTAGAGGTATATAATAGATGCGAGGAAGTGATTATTTTGTTATTTAGTAATAGAGATTTAAAAAAATTAATAATACCTTTAATTATAGAACAGGTATTAGCACTGACAATTGGGATTTTTGATACAATGATGGTTTCTCAATGTGGTCAAAGTGCAGTTTCGGGAGTTAGTATTGTCGATGGCTTGAATGTGTTGATTATCAATATCTTTTCAGCACTTGCGACAGGAGGAGCTGTTGTTTGTTCGCAATATATTGGTAAAAAAGATGAAAAGATGGCCTGTCATAGTGCCAAACAACTTTTATTTACCATTTTAGGGTTATCGCTTGTTATTATGATTTTATGTATGATTTTTAATGGTGCGTTATTGAATTTGATTTTTGGTCATATTGAAAGTGATGTGATGGCTTATGCAAGAACTTATTTTTTCTTTTCAGCCTTATCTTATCCTTTTATAGGACTATTTAATGGAGGTGCTGCTTTATTTAGATCTATGGGAAATAGT
>UQVG01000215.1 GCA_900544435.1 uncultured Erysipelotrichaceae bacterium
CCATTATTTTATCAAAATATTGATATTTCTTCAATATTGATAAATAATTATTATTTTGTTTAAAAATAAGACAAATTATATATAATAAGGAACAGGGAGAAAATGAAAAATGAGAAAAATTGGATTTAGTAACGAAAAATATATTGAATTACAATCAAAACATATTAAAGAACGTATCAAACAATTTGATAATAAGCTTTACTTAGAATTTGGTGGTAAATTATTTGATGACCACCATGCATCTCGTGTTTTACCAGGATTTGAACCTGATAGTAAATTAAAAATGTTATTAGAACTTAAACAAGATGCAGAAATTATTATTGTCATTAATGCCAATGACATTGAAAACAATAAAATGCGTGGAGACTTAGGAATCACTTATGATCTAGAAGTTTTAAGACTGATTGACGCTTTCCAAAATATTGGTCTCTATGTTGGAAGTGTTACAATTACACGTTTTGAAAATCAAGTACATGCTATTGCTTTTCAAAAGAAATTAGAAAACTTAGGAATCAAAGTCTTTAGACACTATCCAATTGCTGGATATCCAAATGACATTGAAAAAATCGTATCAGAAGAAGGATTCGGTATCAATGATTACATTGAAACAACAAAACCACTTGTTGTCGTAACAGCACCTGGTCCAGGAAGTGGAAAAATGGCGACTTGTTTATCACAACTTTATCATGAATATACTCATGGTATTAAAGCAGGATATGCGAAGTTTGAAACATTCCCTATTTGGAATATTCCTTTAAAACATCCAGTCAATTTAGCTTATGAAGCAGCAACTGCAGATTTAAATGACGTCAATATGATTGACCCATTCCATTTAGAAGCTTATAACGAAACAACTGTCAACTATAATAGAGATGTTGAAATCTTTCCGGTTTTAGAATCAACATTCAAAAAAATCATGTCAACTTGTCCTTATAAATCACCTACTGATATGGGTGTCAATATGGCTGGAAATGCAATTGTTGATGATGAAGCATGTAAAGAAGCAAGTAAACAAGAAATTATTCGTCGTTATTATCAAACAAAACTTGATTTTAAACGTGGTCTTGTTGATAAATCAGCTATTTCTAAAATCGAAGCCATCATGCTTTCTTTAGATTTAAAAGCTACAGATCGTAAATGTGTCAATCCTGCATTAGAAATCGAAGAACAAACCAATGAACCAGGATTTGCGATTGAACTTAATGATGGACATATTATTACTGGTAAAACAACATCTTTACTTGGAAGTGCTTCAGCCTGTTTATTAAACGCTTTGAAATATCTTGCCAATATTGATGATGATATTTTACTTATTGAACCTGAAGTTATTGAACCTGTATCTAAACTAAAAAAAGGAATCTTAAAGAATAAGAATCCTCGTTTACATACAGATGAAGTTTTACTTTCATTATCTATTTCTGCAAATAATAATGAAAACGCTAAAAAAGCTTTATCTTGTATTGAACAATTACAATACTGTGAAGCACATTCATCTGTTATCTTATCTGAAACTGATATTGACACTTTAAAACGTCTAGGTATTCGTTTAACTTCAGAAGATAAATTCCAATTTAATCGTATATATCAAAAATAAGCCATTTTGGCTTATTTTTTTAATGTTTTAAACAATAATGTAAATAGTTCTTTATTTCTTGTCTTCTTGCTTCTATTTTCAAATAAATATTCTTTTCTAAATATTCAATTTCTTTTACATAACAATGTTGATGTAAATATTTAAAATCTTCTCCTTGACTATAAGGAATAGAGAGTTCAAATACTTCATAATCTTTAAAGAGAAGATGTGAGATTTCATCTTCTAATAAATCAAGACCTCTTTTATATTTTGCAGAAATAAAAACATAAGGTGATTGTGGTTGGATATAAGCATATTTATTTAAATCAATTTTATTATAAACATAGATTATTGGTGTATTTTCAACACCTAATGATTTTAAAACTTCATTGGTTGTTTCTACTTGCATTTGATAGTCTTCAAAACTCGTATCGACAACATGTAATAAAAGATCTGCTTCTTTAACTTCTTCTAAAGTGGAGCGAAAAGCTTGAATTAAATGATGTGGTAATCTTTCAATAAAACCAACCGTATCCGTAAGCAAACAATCATGATTTTTCATTTTAATATGTCTTGTGGATGTTTCTAGAGTCGCAAATAACATATCTTTTTCAAAGACTTTCTTTTGTTTATCCTGGCATAAAGTATTCAATAAGGTCGATTTGCCACTATTAGTATAGCCTACTAAAGCAATAACAGGAACTTGATTATTCTTTCTTCTTTGTCTTTGTACTTGTCTTTGTTTGACGATTTCAGCAAGTTCTTTTCGAGAACGGGCAAGCTTTCTTGCAATGATTCTTCGATCAAGTTCAATTTGTTTTTCACCTGAACCCCTAAAACCAGAACCTCCTTGTTGATGAGACATATGTTCTTGCATTCCCACAAGACGTGGTAATAAATACTGATCACGAGCAATTTCTACTTGCAATTTAGCTTCTTTTGTTTTAGCACGCTCATCAAAAATACGTAAAATCAAATCTGTTCGATCTGTAACTTCTGTTTCAAGTAAATCCGTTATGTTTTTAACCTGTAATGGTGTCAATTCATCATCAAAGATAACCATTTCATCTTGAAGTTTTAATTTAATTTCTTCAATTTTACCTTTACCAATATACGTTGCTGGATTTATTTTTTCTAATTTTTGAATCACCACATCTACCACTTCAATATGACACGCCTCACATAAAGATTTTAATTCTTCTTCAAAAAAAGGATTTGTTGATGTTAATACTAAAATTGCTTTCATTCTTTCACCTCTTTAAGTATTCTACCAATTAGGAGACACTATGAAAAGATATAATGACTATTTTACTTTACTCTTTGTCACATTTTTAACACTTTTTTCTTTTTTTCATATGTCAACAATTGTTGATGTCAGCCATGATGTCATTACCATTGTCTTTAAAAATCTTCTACCCTCTTTACTTCCGTTTATGATTCTTGTTTCACTTTGTTTAAATCTAGGTATTTTAGATATCCTTGCTTATTTTTTACAAATTCCTTTTTATAATTTATTTTCATTGACCCCAATGATGTCCTCTCTTTATTTTGTTTCCTTTTTTTGTGGCTATCCAACCAATGTAAAAATCATTAAAGAAGCTTATGAATTAAATTATATTGACCTTGATGAACTTCAACATCTTTTATCCATTGCTTCTTTTAGTTCCATCTCTTTTATTTTTGTTTCCTTAAACACACCCTATTCTCTTTTGATTTTTATTTGTCACCTTCTACCAAGTCTCATACTTGCCTTATTTTATCACCATCCTCAAAAAAAACTTACCTTTAAACAAGTACGACAAACTTTAAAACAACCACATCTTTCTTTTGTCAAAGCCTTTAAAAAAAGTGTTCTTTCCAGTGTCTATGCTTTCCTCTTTATTTTAGGATATATGTTGATTTTCCAATTTTTTGTTTCTTTTTTACAAGATGTTTTTCCTCAATTTTCTTTTGATTATCTTAAAGGAATTTTAGAATTTAGTAGTGGCTCTTTAAAAATCATTCATCAGTCCAAAAAAATGCTTCCTTTTGTATGTTTCTTTCTCTCTTTTAGTGGTTTTTCCGTCATGATGCAAGCTGATAATCTTTTAGAAGCTATTCCCTATTCTTTTAAAAAATATTTTCTTTCTCGTCTCTATCATGGAATTCTTTCTTTTATTCTTTGTTTACTATTTCTTCAATTTGGATTGATTTGACAGATGTATGGTATTTATTTATAATAATAGTAACCATTACTATTAGGAGACACTTATGAAAGAAATTAAGATTAGATACACTAAACAAAGAGAACTCATTTTCAACAATTTAAAACATAGATATGATCACCCTACTGCAGAAATGATTTATCAGGACTTAAAAGTAGATTATCCCCATTTAAGCTTAGGAACAGTATATCGTAATTTAAATCAACTTGTTGAAACAAAACAAATCAAGAAACTCGATTTAGGAGATACCATGGTTCACTATGATGGCAATATTCAACCACATATGCACTTTATGTGTAACTGTTGCCAAACAATCTATGATCTTGATAATAATGATGAGAAAATTATTAAACAATTTGAAAAAGCATACAAGCATCATATTGATGTTATTGATATCAATATGTCAGGTATCTGTGAAAAATGTTTAGAAAAAAAGGCAGCTTAATTGCCAATGTCATTAAGTTAAGGTGGCATTGTACAAAAGACAGTTCTATTTATGTTAA
>UQVG01000216.1 GCA_900544435.1 uncultured Erysipelotrichaceae bacterium
AGAAAAGAGATAGCTTTCGCTATCTCTTAAGCCCCTCCACTATTGACACGGAGCCGACTTTTTTATATTATTTTTCGAAATCAAATTCTTGGAAAACTTCACTTACAGGTAAATTGTTTTCGATGTTTTCAATTGTTTTAGCAAGTAATGAAGCTACTGAAACAACTTTTAATTTATCGAATTTCTTTTCTTCAGGTAAGATAATTGTATCAGTTACAACTACTTCTTTAGCTGAACAGTTTTTCAATCTTTCAACAGCTGGTCCTGAGAATACTGGGTGTGTACATGCAACAAATACATTTTTAGCACCTTTTTCAAGTAACATATCAATACCTGCTACAATAGTTCCACCTGTATCAATCATATCATCAATCATGATACAGTTTTTACCTTCAACATCACCTAATACACCCATGATTTCAGCAACGTTAGGTTTTGGTCTTCTTTTATCAATGATAGCTACTGGACAATCTAAAGCAACTGCCATTTTACGAGCACGAGTAGCTCCACCATGATCTGGTGAAACAACACAGATATCATCTAAATTTTTATTTTTGAAATAATTACAGATTAATGGTAATGCTTGCATATCATCAACTGGAATGTTGAAGAATCCTTGGATTTGTGCAGCATGTAAATCAATTGTTACAACACGATTAACACCAGCAGTTGTTAATAAATCAGCAACTAATTTAGATGTAATTGGTTGTCTAGGTTTTGCTTTTCTATCTTGTCTAGCATATCCAAAGTATGGCATGATAGCTGTAATTTCTCCAGCTGATGCTCTTTTTAAGGCATCTGCTAAAACTAAGATTTCCATTAAGTTTTCAGTAACAGGATTAGATGTTGATTGGACAATGAAAACATCTTTTCCACGAACTGATTCATCAATTTCAACTAAGATTTCTCCATCAGCGAAATGGTGAACTTTTGATTTTCCCATTTCACAACCTAAATTATCACAAATGTCTTGTGCTAATTCTACTGATGATGATAAAGCAAATACTGTAATTTTGTTTTTCATTTTTTCTTTTACCCCTATTTTCCTATTTTATTTCTTTTTTCTTCTAATACTTTACTATAACCTTCTTTGTTCACTTGTCTACTTCTTGCAATTGCAAAAGCATCTTCATGAACTTCATCTGTAATTGTTGATCCAGCAGCAATAAATGCATTTTTACCAACAGTTACAGGTGCAACTAAATTAGAATTGCAGCCAACGAAAACGTTGTCTTCAATTACTGTTTGGAATTTATTTTTTCCATCATAGTTGCTAGTAATAGTACCGCAGCCAATATTTACGTTTTCACCAACTGTCGCATCTCCAATATAGCTTAAGTGCGCAGCTTTACTTCCTTTACCAAAAGTTGCTTTTTTCATTTCCACAAAGTTACCCATGTGGACATTTTCTAAGATATGACAATGATTTCTAAGTCTTGCATATGGCCCGATATCAACACCATTTTCAATAATTGAATCAGCAATAACAGAGAATTTAATTTCTACGTTATCTTTGATTTCTACATTATCAAATTCACAATAAGGTCCAATATGACATCCATTACCAATCACTGTTTTTCCTTTAATAATACATCCAGGTTCAATTGTTGTATCATGACCAATCACTACATCTCTACCAATATAAGTATTTGTCATATCTACAATATTTACACCATCTAATAAATGTTTTTTATTAATACGATATTGTAATTGTTTTGTTGCTTCTTGTAATTCAAACTTATCATTAATTCCACCAACTTCTGATAAGTCATCAATTTTATAACCACCAACATTTAAATTTTGATGATTCATAATTTCAATTACATCTGTAATATAGTATTCATTTTGAGCATTGTTATTTGTTACAGATTCTAATGCTTTAAATAAAGATGCATTATCAAAGCAATATTCTCCAACATTCATTTCAGAAATATTTCTTTGTTCATCTGTACAATCCTTATACTCAACAATACCTTTTACTTGATCGTTTTCTCTAATAATACGACCAAATTTTTTATTCAAGTCACAATCACATGTCATGACTGTTCCTTTCATTTGATGTTCATTATGATATTGAATTAACCCTTGTAATGTTTCTTTAGTAATTAATGGTGCATCACCATTTAAAACAATAGTTGTTCCTTCTTTATCACCTAAAACATCTTTTGCTTGCATCAATGCATGTCCAGTTCCTAATTGTTCTTTTTGCATTACAAACTCAACACCATCAACAAGTTTCATGACTTCTTCAGCTTTATGTCCAACAATAACATAAATACCATCAACACCTAAACCTTTTAATTCATCAACGATATGACAAACCATAGGTTTATATAAAACTTCATGTACTACTTTAGGCTTGTCGGATTTCATTCTTGTACCTTTACCGGCAGCCATAACTACTGCGTAAGTTTTCATTGTCACACCCCTCTACGACGACATTCTAACAAAATATAAGTCATAATTAAAGATGAATAAGACAATTTATTACAAATTCCTGCATCTTTTCAAAAAAAGAAAATCTTATCACAGATTTTCTTCTTTATTTAAAATTTTTGATTTTCTAACAAAAAAATAACGTTTTCTAAAGAATTCATATCCTTTATTCATAATTTCTTGATTTCTAGTAATACCAAAGACACATGAACCACTTCCTGACATTAAAGCTCCATCAAAACCTAACTTCATCATTTCTTTTTTGATTTCTTTAATTTGTGGTACCATTTTAATAGAAGGAAGTTCTAGTGTATTCTGTAAATTATCAATGACTGCTTGATAATCATTCATTTCTATTCCTTTTTTCATTTTTCTACAATCTTGGTGTTTTACCTTAGATAAATCTAATGATGTAAAAGCCTTTTGTGTTGAAACACCCTTTTTAGGTTTTACAAGTAATAAATAAGCTTCAAATGGTTCATCAATAAATTGTAGCTTTTCTCCAACACCTTCAACAAAGGCTGTTTTTTCATAAATACAAAATGGAATATCTGCTCCTACTTCTTTACCAAGAGCAGCCATTTCTTCATAAGATAAATTTAAATGAAATAATTTATTCATGGCTTTAATAACTGCTGCACCATCAGCACTTCCACCTGCCAATCCTGCTTGTGTTGGAATATGTTTATAGACAAAGATTTTAACTCCTTTTTTTAATCCATATCTTTCTTGCATTAACTTTGCAACTTTATACATAATATTTCTTTGATCGGTAGGAACGATTTTACTATTCGATTCTATTTCGATACCTTCAGGTATCACATTAATATAAATGAGATCATGTAAAGTAATTGGCGCCATGATCATTTCTAAATCATGATACCCATCTTCTCTTTTTCTTACTACATCTAACGCTAAATTTACTTTTGCATATGCTCTTACTTTCATTTTTCATTACCTCGGATACAAATTTCTGGCAACCCCTCTTGTATCAATTCCACCAACACCTAGTTGTTTAAAAGAGGTTTTTTCTATAACTTTTTCTAAATCGACATACTCTTTAATATTTGTACTTGCAATTTGAGTTGTAATAATAACAGGATCTAATGCATGAATATTTTTTCTTGAAGGACTTGATGCAAAGTTAGCACCACTCGCTACTAAAAGTTCATAGTATGATTGACAAGCTCCTGCAAAGATAACTAATGCATCTTTATCTGGTTGATACTCTCTAGCCTTTTTAATAGCTTCTACAAAATCTAAACTGTGTAAATAATCTTGACTATTTCTTTTATGTCCATTCTTTTTCAAGGCATCATGTCCTGTAATGACTAAAAGATGTGGATTATGTTTTTTTAATAGATTGGTTATTTTACTAGCAAACTCTTCTTCTTTAAAATAATAACCATATGCTCTAATACCATACTCTTGATATTTTTTCATACACATCTTTAAATAAGATGGATCACCATCTAAATGTAAAACACTTCCCTTTAAACATTTTTCTTGTGGTAAAACAACATCTTCTATCACTCTTTTTTCTTGAACAAGTTCTAAATCATCTATTTCACTATCTGCAATAAGACGATACTCTATTCCTCTTAAATAACAAATATTTTCTTGTATATCTATCACTTCAAAAATAATATCTTGATGATATTTTTTTCTACTTACAATATCACCTATTTTCATTTTATCACCATTATATAATATGTTTATATAATGATTTTGTGATAGCCTGATAATCTTCTAATGTGAGTTGTTCACATCTTAATTTTTGATCTATTTGATTTTCATTCAAAATATCTAATGCATTTTGATATTCTTGTTTTAA
>UQVG01000217.1 GCA_900544435.1 uncultured Erysipelotrichaceae bacterium
AATATCTTTTATTGTTGCCATAAAGACCTCCAATCTACAGCTATTTTAACATTTAGTAAATTTGAAATCAATGTTTACTAAAATATTATCTTCGTTTACAAAATGCTTGTTCAAAGGTAAAATAGGTAATAAAGAAATGAGGTAGTACAATGAAATTAAATGAATCAAAACATGGTTTTGTCGTTCAAAGAATGACAGAAGTGAGTGAACTCAATGCAACAATGTATGAAATGGAACATACAAAAACCCATTTAAAACTTGCATGGTTAAAACGTGATGAAGAAAATAAAACATTTGGAATTGCGTTTAAAACATTACCAAGCGATGATAGTGGGGTTTTTCATATTTTAGAACATTCGGTTTTATGTGGATCTCAAAAATATCCTGTCAAAGAACCTTTTGTAGAATTAATGAAAAGTTCAATGAGTACTTTTTTAAATGCCTTGACTTTTGAGGATAAAACTTTTTATCCTATTTCATCTAGAAATGATCAAGATTTTATGAATCTTACAAAAGTTTATTTAGATGCTGTTTTTAATCCTTTGATTTTAAATAAAAAAGAAATCTTTTTACAAGAAGGCTGGCATATTGAAGCTACAGAAAACCCAACTTATAAAGGAGTTGTTTTAAATGAAATGAAAGGGGCTTTTTCAAGTCCTGATGAAATCATGATGAACGCTTTGAATCGTGCTTTGTTTAAAGATAACTGTTATCAATATGTTTCAGGGGGTGATCCTGAAGCTATTACTGATTTAACTTATGAACAATTTATCCAAACTTATCAAAAATATTATCATCCTTCTAATGCCTTTGTCTTTTTAGATGGCGATGTACCACTTGATGACGTTTTAGAACTTTTAAATCAAGAATATCTTTCTTCAATGAAAGCTAATTTACCAATAGAAGGACCAGTTTATCAACAACCTGTTCAAGTTTCTAGACAAGTTGTAGATTATGAAATAGGGGAAGAAGAAAATGCAGAAAACAAATACCGCATGGCCTGGGGAAATGTCATCGGAAGTTATCAAGACTATGAAAAGGTCATTGCGATGCAAGTTTTAAGTGATGTTTTATGTGGTGATAATCAAGCTGTTTTAAATAAAGCCCTTTTGGAAAAAGGACTAGCTGAAAATGTTTATTTAGCTATTAATGATGGTGAGTTACAAAATTGGTGTCAATTGGAAGTAGATCATGTAAAAGAAGAAAACTTAGACCAAGTTAAAGAAATTGTTTTTGATACTCTTCAAACATTGATCAATGAAGGGATTGATCATCAACAGCTTGAAGCAACACTTGCTTATTTAGAATTAAATTTAAAAGAAAGAAATTTTGGAGGCTATCCTCAAGGAATTATTTTTGGTTTCCAAGTGCTAGAAAGCTGGCTTTATGGAGGAAAACCAGAAGCGCATTTAGAATATGGAAAGATCTTTGATGATTTGAAAAAGAAAGTAAATGAAGGTTATTTTGAAAATCTTATCAAAGAAGTTCTTTTAGAAAATAAACATAGTTGTGAAATTGTTTTAAAACCTTCTAAAGAATTAGGACAACACCGTCGTGAAAAAGAAGAAAAGAAATTAACGGATGCTTTAAATTCTATGACTGATGTTCAAAAACAACAATTACATACAGAACAAAAACAATTGGATGCTTTCCAACAAGCGCCAGATACTCTTGAAAACTTAAATACCTTACCTAAATTAAGTCTTGAAGATATTGAAGCAAAAGCACAAAAGATTCCTTCAAAATTGATAGATTTAGAAGGATGTAAAGTTTTAAAACATCAAACAGAAACCAATGGTATTTATTATTATGCTCTTTATTTTAATATCGATCATTTAGATTTAGATCAAATAAGTAGCTTATCTTTTATTTGTTCATTATTAGGAAATATCTCTACGACAAAACATAGTGCTAAAGATCTTTCTACAAAGATTCGTCTTCTTTGTGGATCAATGAATTTTTCTATTAATACATATGAAACAACAAATAAAGAAAATCAAGTTTACTTAAAAGCTTCATTTTCTACTTTAGAAGAAAATGAAAAAGAAGCTTTAAAACTTCTTATTGAAATCTTACAAGAATCTGTCTTTGATCAAGAAAAAATGATTCATGATATTTTAAAACAACGCATTATTTCATTAAAACAAGCGATTACTATGGCAGGTCATAGTTTATCAATGAAAAGAGTTTTAGCGATGGTAAGTCCTTCAGGTGTTATTGATGAATATAGTAGTGGTATTGCTTATTATAAGTGGTTAAAAGAATTAGATGATCATTTTAATTTTGATGATCTAAAACAAAAATTAGAAAGTGTTTATCAAAATATTTGTTTCTATAATCGTTTAACTTTATCTTTTACAGGAAATAATGATACAAATTTAGAAAGACAAGTAAGTTATTTAAAAGAAACATTAAAAGTTTCTGGTACTTTAGAAAAAGCAATCATCAAACCTTTTTCTATCAAAAAAGAAGGAATCATTATTCCTTCAGATATTGCCTATGCCTCTAGAGGAGGATATCTTTTAGATACTTCTAAAGTGACACCGCTTGCCTCAAAAATCATTTCATTAGCGTATTTATGGAATGTAGTAAGAGTACAAGGTGGGGCTTATGGTACAGGTTTAGTATCACGTGCTTCAGGATTTACATGTTGTTATTCTTATCGTGATCCAAATGGAAAAGAATCTTTAAAGAAATATGAAAAATGTGGAACATTCTTAAAGGATTATTTAAAGGAAAATCATGATTTAACAGGATTTATCATTGGAACGCTTTCAGGGTTAATGCCATTTATGATGCCTTATAATATTGGTAAATATGGTGATTTGTATTACTTTAATAAAAATGATGAAGAAGCTAGACAAGAACAATTAGAAGCTATTTTAAATGTAGATAAGGATGAATTATTAGAAATTGCAAAGGAAATCGATGAAACTTTAGAAAAAGGTGGAATATGTATTATTGGTGGTAAAAACCAAATTGATCAATGTGATCTTGATGAAGTTATTTCATTATAAAAGAGGTGTTTTTAATGTTAGAAAAATATGATGTTTATTTAAGACCATTTAATTGTCAAAGAACATTGCATATTTATTTACCCAATGATTATTATCAAAGTGATGAAAGATATCCTGTTGTTTATATGTTTGATGGACATAATTTGTTTTTAGATAGGGATGCTACTTATGGTAAATCATGGGGCTTAGCTGAATTTTTAGATCATTATGATAAGAAATTGATTATTGTAGGTGTTGAATGTAATCATGAAGGAAATGAAAGATTAAGTGAGTATTGTCCCTATAACTTAAACAGTCGTTATTTTGGGCGTGTTCAAGGGAAAGGTATTCAAACATTAGATTGGCTTGTTTATGAACTAAAACCCATGATTGATCAAAAATATAGAACATATCCTTATAGAGAATGTACAGCTATTGCAGGAAGTTCTATGGGTGGTTTGATGGCTTTTTATGGAGTCATCAAATACAACCAATATATTTCTAAAGCCGCTTGTTTATCACCAGCCTTTGGCTTATGTAAAAAACGTTTAGAAAAAGATCTTCCTCAAAATCTAAACCCTGATACACGTATTTATATGTCTTTAGGAACGGAAGAATTTAAAAGACCACAACGTTATATTAAAAACATTCAGGAGTTTAATGATTATATTGTGTCTCAAGGTGCAACAAGTTATATCAATATTATTCCTGGAGGTCATCATAATGAAGCTGAATGGGAAAAACAAAATGAGTTGTATATGAATGTGATGTGGAAATAAGAAGTTAAAAATGAATTATAAAAAAGGTAAATGCATATGAAAATAAGATGTTTTGAAGAAAATGATATAAAACCTATTTATGAATTATTAAAAAATGAATTAGGCTATGAAGTTGATTATGGTTTATTTGTTTTAAGAGTACAAGAAATGATAAAAAATAATTATTTGATATATGTAGCTTGTATGGAAAATAAAGTTGTTGGTTTTATTGGAATAGAAATAAGTTATGTCTTTGAACTTCCAAAACAAATAATAAGGGTAAATGCGCTTGCTGTTGATAGAAATTATCAAAATAAAGGAATTAATAAAAGACTATTAAATAAATGTGAAGAATGGACAAAATCTAAAGGATGTGTTAAATTTACTGCAAGCTGTAATCTATCAGACAATGAATTAATTTATTTACTAACTAATTTAGGATTTTCAGAAACAAACAAAATAGCTTATTTTTCTAAGGAGCTTGA
>UQVG01000218.1 GCA_900544435.1 uncultured Erysipelotrichaceae bacterium
AATTTATTGTCTTTTTAACTCTCATCAATTAAGATTAAATTATACGAGGAGGTCATTCTATGATTTATTTAAGTAGCTTTAAATTAAGTAACAAAAAACTTAAAAACCCTAATATTTATCCTTATAGTGTCTTTAAAGATAAATACATTGAACCCTTTTCTTTTGCACCTATTACTATTTTCTATGGAAATAATGGTTGTGGAAAATCTACTCTTTTAAATATTATTGCTGGAAAACTAAAGATAAAAGGAAAAGAAAGCCCTGCAAGCAATAATTATGGTTCAGAAAATTATTGTCAAAGATTTGAAAATGAATGTGCCTATAGTTTGGGAAGTAATGAATACGGTGTTCCTTTTTATCATCTTCCTGAAAATAGTCGTTATATCAAAAGTGAAGATATTCTCTATGAAATTAAAAAAATACAACAAAAAGCAATTTTAGAACATGGATTAACTTATGATTATATGCAAGATGGTTTATCTTTAGAAAAAGCTCAAAGTATTTTGGATCATAAAAAAGAACAAAGAATAGAAAATATTATTTTTTCTCAAGAAAAGTATTCCAATGGAGAAACCTCTTTACAGTTTTTTCAAGAATACCTTATACCTGAAGCGCTTTATTTATTAGATGAACCTGAAGTTTCTTTATCCCCTGCCAACCAGGTTGCATTAGCCCATGAAATTAATAAACTCGCACATTATTTAGGATGTCAATTTGTTATTGCTACTCATTCTCCTTTTATGTTAGGAACTTTAGATGCTAAAATATATAATCTTGATGCTAAAGAATGCCAAGTCACGCCTTGGTATCAATTAGAAAACGTACGTTATTTTTATGACTTTTTCAAAAAACATGAAAAAGAGTTCACTCAATGAGCTCTTTTTTTCTTTACCTTATTGACAAATCATTAAATGTATTATACTGTATTAGTGTACTAGTGACACTAATACAGTTAGGAGGGCTCTATGTTTATAATAGATATTCAAAGTAAAGTTCCTATTTTTGAACAACTCAAAAAACAAATCTTAGAATTTATCTCTATTGGCATTTTACTTCCTAATGATAAATTACCTTCGGTAAGATCTCTTGCAACAGATATTGGCGTTAATCCTAATACTGTTTCTAAGGCCTATCAAGAATTAGAGAACCAAGGTTATATTTATTCCATTAAAGGAAAAGGATGTTTTATTGCTGATAATCAAACTGATCAATTGATTAAAGACGATAAATTAGATGATTTTAAAGGATGTGTCAATGAAATGAAAAAGCATCAAATTACCAAAGACAAATTATTAGAAATTATTGAAGAAGTATATAAGGAGGAAACTGTATGATTGAAATTAAAGATGTGATGAAATCTTTTGAAAATAAAAATGTTTTAAATCATTTAAATGTCACAATTTCCTCAGGAAGTATTTTTGGTTTGATTGGTCCTAATGGAGCTGGGAAATCAACCTTACTTTATTTATTAAATGGGATTTCTAAATGTGATGAAGGAAGTATTTTATTTGATGGAAAAGATGTTTATGAAAATCCTGATGTTAAAAAAGATATTTTATTCATTAGTGATGATCCCTACTATTTTCACTTTGCTACTATTGATGAAATGAAAGATTTCTATCTTACTTTTTATCCACAATTCAATTTAGAAACCTATCAACATTATGTCGATTTATTCCGTTTACCACAAAATAAACCTTTAAAAGACTATTCAAAAGGAATGAAAAGACAAGCAATGTTTGCTTTAGCACTTGCAATTGCACCAAAATATTTATTATTAGATGAAGCTTTTGATGGTTTAGACCCTGTTATGCGTTTAGCTTTTAAAAAAGCTATTAATCAAATCATTGATGAAAATATGACAGTCATTATTTCATCTCATAATTTAAGAGAATTAGAAGATATTTGTGATAGCTTTGGGATTTTAGACAATGGATGTATGACAACATCGGGTGATCTCTATGATATTAAAGATCATATTCATAAAATACAATTAGCTTTTAAAGAAGAATTAAACAAAGAAGAATTCAGTCATTTAGATGTTCTCTCTTTCCATAAACAATCTCGTGTGATTAATATGGTTGTTAAAGGAGACATCAATGAAATTAAAGATTATTTAAGAATGTTCAATCCAATTATGTTAGAGGTTTTACCTGTAACTTTAGAAGAAATCTTTATCTACGAAATGGAAAGAAAGGGGTATGGTGTTTATGATCAATAAAGAATATTTTAAATACTTAATTAAACAAAATAAAAAATATCTTATTCTTATTTATGCAATTGGAATCATCATTCCTGTTTTAACATTAAATGAATTCACAACTTCAGGTATTAACAATATTGTACGTTTTGTTGGAATATTTTCTTTAACTTATGGATTAGCATTATCCTTTATAACACCAATTTATTTATTTTCTTTTTTACAAAAAAAGAAAAGTAATATTCTTTACTTTTCCTTACCAGTTAAAAAAGAATCACTTTATTTAACAACATGTTTATTTTCTTACTTTGCAACTATTGTACCTGTTGTTATTTACCAAATTATAGATCAACTTATTGGTGCTTATATGTTTTCTTTTCCAGCTGACAAATTCATTCTAGCAATAATAATTACAATCGTCCATATGTTTGCAATGAATACAATTGTTACTTTTGTAACTCTCTTAACACAAAATGTTATTGACAGTTTAATTTGTTCAATTGCTTATATGGTTATCCCATTATTTGTCTTTGTTGCACTTAACACTTGTGCAACAAAGGTAGCAGAATCATTTATGTTAGGATATGGAAACTACACACAATCATTAAAAATAATCCTTAGTTATATAAGTCTTATTTATAGTGGTCTTTAT
The DNA here is from genome assembly GCA_900544435.1 of uncultured Erysipelotrichaceae bacterium. Classification (GTDB taxonomy): domain Bacteria; phylum Bacillota_I; class Bacilli_A; order Erysipelotrichales; family Coprobacillaceae; genus Faecalibacillus. Next base: position 2,853 of record UQVG01000218.1, read on the forward strand.
CAACATTTGTATTTATTATCACATCTTGTTTCTCGTATCTTTATTTTGTATTGGATTGTTATAAGTGTTATCTTTTATTTTATAAATTATCGTTTATTTTTAACACGTACGGTTGAACAAAGTGAAACATATACAACATCAATCTTTATGTATCCACTTATCATTACCTTAAGTACATTATCAATGATGTTATTTGTCTATGATCTTGAAGATTTAAGAATGACGATTTTAATGTTTTCAATTATTTTTATTCTCTATTTAATTATGTATTATTTTTCAAAGAGAAAAGTTTACTTCACTTGGAAAATACCTTCACTTTTTATTGTTTTAATTGTTGCTTGTATTGGTTTTTCTAATATTTATTTAGATACTAAAGGTTTTAATACAATCTATGAGTTACCAAAAAGCTCTGATGTAGAAAGAATCGTTGTATCTTTTGATCACTATGAAGCAGATACTACAGATGAAAAGACATCTCTCACATTCAACAATCAAAAAATTGAAGATACGAAAATGAAAACTTACACAAAAGATGATAAGAATAATTTTATAAAATGTGTTCATGAAATGATAGATAAAAAACTCATTACTGAATATTATGACCCTACAGATAGTGGCACTTATGAGTTATCTATTTATTTTACAACTAAAAATAGGCTTGATCCAAATAGACATTACACTATTGATGATGAAAACATGCCAGCTGTCATTGATATTCTTTCAAAAAATAAATTAATTTAAATAGGTTGAGCTTTTTCTCAACCTATTTCTATAGAAGGAGTCTTTATGAAAAAAACTACACATATATTATTTACTATTTACATATTTTTAGTCATTTGGATTATACTTTTTAAATTAGCGATTTCTATCGATCAATTACCTCAATTTAGAAGCATTAATTTAATTCCTTTTTATTATCCAAATAAAACAACTTATCAAATAAGAGAAGTTCTTGATAATCTAATTATATTTATTCCATTTGGTCTCTATTTAAAAACATTAAATATTGATAGTAAAAGAACTGTTTTTCTAGGTTTTTTATTTAGCTTTTCATTAGAACTATCTCAATATATCTTTTGTATTGGAGCAAGCGATATTACTGATTTAATTACCAATACAACAGGAGCACTTGTAGGAGTAGGTATTTATTTTCTTTTAAAAAAGATTTTCAAAGATAAAACTAATAAAATTATTTTAACTTTAGCTTCCATAGTAACTTTTTTATTTGTTTCTTTGATTATGATTATACTTATAAACAATTAATGCACATAATTCACAAGTTATACACAATAAAAAAATGAGTTTTCTATACAATGTCATTAAGTTAAGGTGGCATTGTACAAAAGACAGTTCTATTTATGTTAAG
>UQVG01000219.1 GCA_900544435.1 uncultured Erysipelotrichaceae bacterium
AATATCAACCCATATAGCTGTATAGTTAGCTGAATCATCTTGTATTAAATATTGATCTTTATAAAATTTCTCAGGGATGTCTATAGAATAAATAAAAACAATTTCATGACCATAAGTTCCTTTATAGGTAAAGATGTTTTCCGAAATACCTAGAAGATCATGTACTATTATATCAGCGCCTATTTCTTCTTTAAATTCTCTTACTATGGCATCTTTACTAGTTTCGGTAAATTCAATTCCACCACCTAAAGCCCTATAAAAAGTTTGATTTTTTACTTTATCATATCCTTGACCAACTAAAATTTTATTATCTTTTTTTGCAAGACCTAAAACTATAGGTCTTATAGAATTAGAACAAAACATATTAAAACCTCCTTTTTAATATAAAGAGTTTAGCATATTAAACAAATAAAAGCAATAAATGAAAGATGTATGTTATAATGTAGAAAAATATTATATGGTAGATGTTACTTGAAGATTATACAATGATTATTTACGAGTGATAGAAACAAGATAAATCATAAAGTAACATAATTGGAGGATTATAATCATTAGAAAATTAACTTCACTTATTAAATTAAAAACAGGTGTGTTATTTGATTTGATGATTAGAAAAATCAGAAAATTATAAAGTTTGAGATAAAACGCTATATTATGATTGTGAGGTTAAAAAGGAGGAGTAAAATGGAAAAGAATATAAAAATTGGAATTGGAGTAATGATCTTAGATGGAAATAAATTATTGTTAGGTCATAGATCAAAGAATAAAAAAGATACGGGAGGAATATATGAAGTGGACTGCTGGACTTTACCTGGTGGAAAGCAAGAATATTATGAAACTTTTTGGGAATGCGCCAAAAGAGAAGTAAAAGAGGAAACAAATTTAGATATCGATGATTTAGAATTATTTAGTGCAGCAGACGATATAGCTGAAGACAGACACTATATAACTTTACATATTATAGCAAATAAACATAGTGATGAGCTAAAGGTAATGGAACCTACAAAAGAGGATGAATGGAAGTGGTTTGAATTAAATAATTTGCCTGAAAAATTATATTCTCCTTCTAAAAAGTTTATTGAAGAATACTTGAAAAGGATGAAGGACTGATTGTAAAAAAGGAGATAACAAATAAAAGTAATGCAAAAGCTTTAAAATTATGTATGCCTTCGAGCAAAGTAAGAAAGGAATGAATAGAAAAATGAAAGTACTAACAATAAAGCAACCATGGGCGAGTCTAATAATGCAACGTGACAAAAGATTTGAATTTAGAAGCTGGCAAACGAAATATAGAGGAGACTTATTGATACATGCAGGTTTGGGCATAGATAAAGAGGCTATGAAAAGATTAGAAAAATATATTCCTAAAGATATGCCTAGAGGGAAAATACTAGGCAAAGTAAAATTAGTAGATTGTATAAAAATGTCACCAGAGTTTAAAGAGTGTTTATTAAAGGAAAATAAAGATATATATACAGAGAGCTCTTTTAAAGAAAATTATGGCTGGCAGATTTCAGATGTTGAGGTTTTTGAAAATCCAATAGAGGTGAAAGGTCATTTGAGTCTATGGGAGTATGACATATGAGGTTTATACTTGAAATAGGGATAACTATTTTGGGAGCAGTTTGGGATAAAAATGGTATAAGATGGAGTAGCAAAATATAGGTTTGAAATAGATACGTCACAAGTATATTGAATTGTAAATATTTAGAAGTATCTGTTGAGAAAAATGTCATTTTATGATATAAAATAAACTGGAGTTATTATAAATGATTGATGGGGGAATAAATAATGTCATATGAACATGAAAGCGAAGCAATGCTTGAAGAAAAATTGATAAAGCATTTAGAATTATTAGGTTATACTAGGGTTAATCTAAAAAGTATAGATGATGTAAAAGAAAATTTTAGAAAACAAGTAAATAAGCATAATATAGATGAATTAAAAGGAAAAGAATTATCAGATAGAGAATTTGATAGATTATATACAATGATTACAGGTAAAGGCGTTTTTGCTAGTAGTAAAATTTTAAGAGAAAAGCAGTGTATAGAAAGAGATAATGGAGAAAAAGTATATATTGAATTATTTAATACAAGGCAATGGTGCAAAAATATATATCAAGTATCAAATCAAATAACAAGTATTACTGAAGAAAGAGAAACAAGATATGATGTAACTCTATTTATTAATGGATTACCTTTAATTCAAATAGAGCTGAAAGCAAGAGGAAAAACTCTAAAAGAAGCAGTAAATCAAATTGAAAGATATAGAAGAACATCATATAAAGAATTATATAAATTTATTCAAATATATGTTGTAAGTAATGGAGTAAATACCAAATATTTTGCTAATACAGATGGAGAAATAAACTTTGGATATACATTTTTCTGGACAGATGAAGAAAATAATAGAATTAGCAACTTAAGTGAGTTTTCAATGTATTTCTTGGAAAAATGTTTTGTATCTAAGATGATTGCTAGATATATGGTGATAAATGAAACTGATAAACAACTAATGGTAATGAGACCATACCAAGTATATGCAGTAGAAGCACTAGTAAATCAAGCTAAGGAAACTAATAATAATGGATATATATGGCATACAACTGGATCAGGTAAGACATTAACATCATTTAAAGCAAGTCAAATCTTAGCAAATGAACCAGATATCAAACAAGTATTTTTCTTAGTAGATAGAAAAGATTTAGATACACAAACATTTGATGAATTTAATAAATTTGAGCCAGGTTCTGTAGACTTTACAAATAGTACATATAAATTAGTAAAGAATATTGAAGATTCATCGAAACCACTAATAATTACTACTATTCAAAAAATGGCAAATGCTATTAATAATCCAAAATATGCAGAACTGATGGAAAAATACCGAGATGAAAAGGTTGTATTTATTATAGATGAGTGTCATAGAAGTCAGTTTGGAGATATGCATAAAGCTATAAAAATGCATTTTAATAAAGCTCAATACTTTGGATTTACAGGAACACCAAGATTTCCTGATAACAAAAGCCAAGATGGAAGAACAACTGCAGATATTTTTGAAAAATGTTTACACAAATATTTACTTAAAGATGCAATAAGTGATGGAAATGTGCTAGGATTTTCAGTTGATTATTATAAAACGATAGATGCTAATTTAGATAATATTGATTATGTAGAAGTTGAAGGAATAAATACTGAAGAAGCATATATGGCAGATGAGAGAATCGAGAACATTACAGAAGGAATTCTCACAATGCATCCATTAAAGACAAATGATATGACATATACTGCTATATTTGCAACATCAAGTATTCCACAATTAATAAAATATTATGATTGTTTTAAAGCAAAGAAAACAGATTTAAAAATTGCAGCAATATTTACATATGGACCAAATGAAGATTATGAAGGGAAAGATGAACTTTCATGCGAAAGTCTAGAAAGAATAATAAATGATTATAATAAAGTGTTTGAAACAAATTATTCATTAAATACATTTGATGGATATTTTAAAGATGTTTCTAAGAGAGTTAAGAATGCAGAAATTGATATTCTAATTGTAGTAAATATGTTTTTAACAGGCTTTGATAGTAAAAAGCTAAATACCTTGTATGTAGATAAATCTTTAAAATATCATGATTTAATACAAGCTTTTTCAAGAACGAATAGAGTAGAAAAAGCAACCAAAACACAAGGAAATATAGTAAGCTTCAGAACAACTAAAAAAGCAGTAGATAATGCGATAAGGATTTTTTCTGATACAAGTGATCCGGATGAAGTATTATTAAAATCATATGAATATTATAAGGAAAAATTCATAGAAATAGCAAAACAATTAAAAGAAGCGGTACCAACAGTAGAATTTGTAGATACTATTCAATCTGAAGAGGAAAAGAAAAAGTTTATAGTTATATTTAGAGAATTAACCAAAATATTAATTAAACTTAGAATATTTAGAGAGTTTAAGTTTACTGAAGAAGAGGTTGGAATATCACATCAAGAGTATTTAGATTATAAAAGCAAGTATTTAGATTTAGCTACTGGGAAAGAAACACAAAATAAAGTCAGTATCTTAAATGATATAGATTTTGAATTAGAATTAATGTATACAGATAAAATAAATGTTGATTATATATTAAACTTAATGAAATCAATTGACTTAACTAATAAAGAACAAACAGATAAAGATATAAAAGAAATTTTAAAT
>UQVG01000220.1 GCA_900544435.1 uncultured Erysipelotrichaceae bacterium
ATACACCTTTTTCGATACATCTAAATCCGAAGACTGAATCGTTAATACTCTTGTTATTTTTTCAGCTTTTCGCTTTGAAGTATCGTATGGTTTCGTATATTCGCCACGAATTGAATAATAGTTTTCTTTTCCAATGATGATATGATCTAAAAATTGAATGTCCATAATCTCACAGGCTCTTTTAATTTTTTCAGTAATTTGAAAATCTTCTTGACTTGGTGTGCTGTTTCCTGATGGATGATTATGATACATAATAATTCCACAAGCATTTGACAACAATGCCGATTTCATCACGCTTTTTACATCTACTATCGAACTATCTAAACCACCAACAGATACAATATGAGCATTTAACACACAATTATTTGCATCTAAATTTAATGTCATGCACATTTCTCTATCCAAGTCCTGCATCTCTTCTAAAACAAAATTCACAGTATCTATTGGTTTCTTAATTGGCTTATCATAGTCGATTTCTCGCTCCTTTACTAATCGAATTCCAACAACATCTATCTTCATACCTAATCTTCTTTCTTAATAATTCTAATGCCTTCATCATCTATCACTAATTCTTCATCCGACTTTAATGATTGTAGAATTCCTTTTAAATCCTTTCCTGTCATTTCACTTTCATTATTCATTCTCATAACTCCTTGTCGATTTCTTCTAACTCCATCTCTATCGTTTCATTTTCTTTTTGTGAAAGTTCCTGATGATAGTTTTCCAAAAAAGTATGTACTTCTAAAACTTCATCTTTAAACCACTTCAAATCATCAATCACATCATCTAAAACAAGTCCTTGTCCATAATGCTCTACATTTGCATAATAACTCAATTCTTCAGCTACACTATATTCATTTCCATACTCATAAATTGCATCAAGAAATTCTTCAACACTTTCCTGTTCATGGACAGCATCAAAGTGTACACCAAGTTCTAAACCATTTGGTGCTGTTTTATGGAAGTAAATACCTTCATCATCATGCTTTATATTCCAACCTAAATGCACAGCGTGACCCAATAACAAGAGAATCTGATGTTCCCTATCTTCTTCCACCTCTTTTTCATCACTGTATTCTTTGACTAAATCTTCTGTAGTTCTTCCACCTTCATACCATGCAATAACATCACTGCTGAATATCTTTCCTTCATTATGGAATAATTGGTTCGTATTCTTATCATAATCAATAATACCTTTATCCCATTCTTCCAAAGTCTTTTCAAAATACTGTAGTATTTCTTCTCCTAGTAAAGATATATTTTCTTTGTTTAATAGCTCTGTTCCATGAAGATTTGGATATACATTCTCCTCGATTTCCTTTTGTTCGTGGTTTACTTTATCTTCCAAAGATTCAAGGTCGATTCCCCTGTTTGTCATATCTTCCACTATAGTGTCATGATACCCACAGAAATCAAGTACTTCCTTCAATTCATAAAGTGTTTTTAAATTCATCTCGCCAACCTCTTTCTATTTTATATACCAAAGAAACCAATCAATACGACACCCACGATTGTTACCACAATCCATTGTCTTGTCTTTTCACGATATGTTTCATAGGATATATGATGCTCTCGTTTCTTCACATCTAATTTATAGATATTCCATATCGCACATCCACAACAAACCAATCCCAATCCTGTAAATACTATCTTCATTGTTTATTCTCCTTCCACTTTCTTACTTCTATCATAAAAACAAATGACATGAAAATGACAGAATAAATTTGGTTGATCGTCGTGTATTTGTACAAATAATGGATAATATTTTTCTTTCTTCATTTCTCGAATGATGCCAAACATTTCTGCAACCATTTCCTTATTCCAATTATGGACATCTCTTCTAGGGCATTCAACCCTTGCATAAAACAATCGCTTATATAAATCTCTAATATAACGAAAAACATACTTTTTTAATTCTATCCTTTTTTCTAAATCATCTGTCCATCTCAATGCTTTTGAATTTCCTTCATTATCAAATATAAAGGATACATTTCTCACAGAATCCTCATTCGTAAATTTTTGATCTTTATCGGTATGTATCAAATAATTAAGATGATTATGCAAATGAGGGATTCCATTAAATGTAAGCATTTCTATATCTTCAATCGTAAAATAATGATATTCCATATATTTTCTCCATTTCTAAAAATAGGAAGTCACTTCCTATTTTTCAATTTCATCAAATTCATCTGTCTTATTAAATTGATTTTCATTTTCCATAATTGCTGTTTTTTGACTGGAAGTAACTATTCCTTTTCGCACATAATCAAACCGTTCAGGATAATTCTGATATTCAATCAAAAGACTATGATAATTGCTATTAGCTAGGTCACTGTCTGTTAGAACATATACATTGGTATTCTTTTCATTTGCCTTTAGATATGGTTCTAACATTCTCTGCATCACTTGAGGTAAATGTGCATCTTTTCGTTCTAATACATAAATAGAATTATTCAATTCATCCTTGTAATAACATATATTATCTTTTATCAATTCTAATCGAATTGTTGTATGATAATTAGCAAAATAAATCTTATGAGGTACATTTATTCCTTTCTTTAAGTGTTCATGTACTGGAGATATTTTCTTAGTAGCCTCATCTAATTTTTTTAGTTTGTCTGTCGCTTTATTTTTAATCACTTCATTATGATCTATAGCGAACAACTCAATTGTATGTCTGTCTTTCGTGAGTTCCAACAATGTCATTTTCTCTTGAAAAGAAAACTTATACATTGGAATTCCTTTTTCATGCTTCACTATGGTTTTATCATAAATCCACTCTTTACACTTTTCTTCCAACAATTGAAAGTCACAACAAAATTTATGATATGTTGTATTTTTATCCAACGCTTTATGATAGATTGCTTTTGCTTTACTTTGAATGACTTCTCTATTCTTATTACAATATTTTAATTCTTGTCTTAGCAGGAATCTATATTGATAATCACTTTCATTATTTATGACTTTTTGTTTGATTTCTGAATCAGGTACAGGAAACATGAAAGAATAACGAACACTACCTACTGGTACATTTCCAACTTCAATAACATAGTTTGAATTTTGCTTTATATTAAATGAGGATACAGGGGCAAAAAAATTCAACCCATTGATTTTGAATAATGTTCCGCATACAAATTTATTTCTATTTTGATACACTACATCAGGTATTCGAGAATCAAATTGTTTTAGATATTTTACATAATCTATATTCACTTCATAAAAATCTAGCTTTTCACTCATGCAAGCACCCCCAAACATAAAAAAAGCCATGCATCTCTACATGACTTTGTATTCGCCTTTTAGCTTTTTGCTATCCTATTCGTTTTATTATAAATAGGCATGGTAGCGAAGCACCCGAATAAATCATTCGCCTTTTAGTCTTTGACTATCCTATATTTTATAGGAATGGTAGCGAAGCACCTTAGAGATTTGAGCTTTACCCTTTTGTTTTGTACTTCAACTACAAAAGGCAATCCTCACATGAATAATAACAAAAATGTTATCTTCAATTAGAGTATAGCACAGTAATTTTTATTTGCAAACTAATTTTAATTTGCCATCTAGCCAAATTAGGAAGTCACTTCCTATTTATGAAAAAAAGTGAAGATTTCTCTCCACTTTACATTAACATTTTGTATCCAATGAATCATTCTCATCATATCCATCTTCTACATTTTTTGCACATTCTTTTTGTACTAAAAACATCTTCTGATAATTACGATCATATACTTTTAATTCATCAAGATATTCGGATATGTTTTTATATTTCACACCCTCAATTTCTTGTCCTTGTGTTTTTCCCATATATAACACTGTTCTTCCACTTACTTCTAATCCTCTTTTTTCAAAGTATTTCATTTTTGCAGGGTCAATCATATGTTTATATTGACTAGGTACGATTTCAGAACTGTGTTTAATTTCAAACAATTCTACAGTATATGCCTCTTTATCTTTAATAACTAAATCAATTTCTCCTTCCGTAACACCTTCACTTGGCATTGGTGGATAAGAGAGTTGAAATACTTCATATTTTTCAGCATCCAAAGACTGTTGGACATTATAAATTGTCAATTCCTCTAATATCTTCCCTTTTACATTGTTATCAATAGTTGAAACAATTAAATTTTGTTCTTTATCTGTTCCCAATCGAAAAGTATTGTGATTTTCTAAAATCTTCAACAATTCCTTGCACTGACTGTATCGCA
>UQVG01000221.1 GCA_900544435.1 uncultured Erysipelotrichaceae bacterium
AGAGAAGTAGGAAAAGGCAGAGATGATCTAATCTTAAAAGCAAAAGATGAAAAGAAAACATCGTTTGTTTTAGAATTTAAATATCTAAAAGAAACTAAAAAGAATATTGAAGAAAAACTTGAAAAGTTAGCGAATGAAGCTATCCATCAAATCAAAGAAAATAAATATGATTATGAATTAAAAGGAAAAGTGATTTATATAGGACTTGCACATCATGGAAAAGATGTCAGAATTAAATGGGTAAACAAAGAGGAATATTGTGAGTGATATTCCTTTTTTTAAATAACAGTAGCAATTCTTTTCATTTTGTGGTAATAATTGTACTGTTGAAATAAAAGATTAAAAAATAAATATAGATTATGGGAGGATGCAATGGAAGATTTAAGACAACAAATAGAAAAAAGAAGAACATTTGCGATTATTTCCCATCCGGATGCTGGTAAAACGACTTTAACAGAAAAGTTCTTATTATATGGAGGAGCTATCCAACAAGCAGGAACGGTTAAAGGAAAGAAAAATAGTAAACATGCGACAAGTGACTGGATGGAAATTGAAAAACAAAGAGGAATTTCAGTTACCTCTTCAGTATTACAATTTAATTATCAAGGATATTGTATTAATATTCTAGATACTCCAGGGCATCAAGATTTCTCGGAAGATACATATCGTACTTTAATGGCAGCGGATTGTGCAGTCATGGTCATTGATGCAAGTAAAGGGGTCGAAGATCAAACACGTAAGTTATTTAAAGTATGTACAATGAGACATATTCCAATTTTTACTTTTATTAATAAAATGGATAGAGAAGCAAGAGATCCTTATGAATTAATGGAAGAAATTGAACAAGAATTGGGAATTGAAACATGTCCTGTTAACTGGCCAATTGGTTCTGGAAAACGTTTTGCAGGGGTTTATGAAAGAAATGATAAAGAAGTGATTCGTTTTATTCCTGTAGATGGTGGAAAAAAAGAAGTTGAAACAGAAATTTTAAAAGCGGATGATCCAAAATTAAAAGAGTATGTTGAAGATGAGCTTTATGATAAATTACAAGAAGATATTGAATTATTAGATATGGCAGGAAATGAATTTAGTTTAGAAGCTGTTCGTGCTGGTAAGTTATCACCTGTATGTTTTGGATCAGCACTTACAAACTTTGGAATTGAACCATTTTTAAAACATTTCTTAAATATGACAACACCACCAACTCCTAGAATGGCTGATGGTGAAGTGATTGATCCTTATCAAGAAAATTTCTCAGCATTTGTTTTCAAAATTCAAGCAAATATGAATGCTAGACATCGTGATAGAATGGCATTCTTTAGAATTTGTTCTGGTAAATTTGAAAAAGGAATGGAAGTTTATCATTATCAAGGGAAGAAGAAAATTAAATTAAATCAATCAAAACAATTAATGGCAGATGAACGTAGTGAAGTAAATGAAGCTTATGCTGGGGATGTTATTGGTGTTTTTGATCCAGGTATTTTCTCTATTGGAGATACTATTACAACAGGCAAAAAGCATTTTGCTTTTGAAGGAATTCCAACATTCGCTCCTGAACATTTTGCAATGATTAGAAATAAAGATACAATGAAAAGAAAACAATTTGTTAAAGGTGTTGAACAAATTGCTAAAGAAGGGGCTATCCAAATCTTTACTGAGTTAGGTGGAGGTATGGAAGAAATTATTGTTGGGGTTGTTGGTGTTTTACAATTTGAAGTATTAGAACATCGTTTAAAGAGTGAATATAATGTTGAAATTCATAAATCACCATTACCTTATCAATATGTAAGATGGGTCAAAGAAGGTACTGATTTAAAATCATTAAATCTTTCTTCTGATACGAGAAAAGTACAAGACTTAAAAGGGCAACCGTTGTTATTATTCACAAATGATTGGGGAGTAAGATGGGCTCAAGATAAGAATAAAGGTTTAGAATTATTAGAATTTTCTAAGAACTAAAAGTAAAACTTTTAGTTCTTTTTTACATCAAAAAAAGAGGACGTTTGTCATAAGTAAAAAGCTGTTGTAAAATAAAAATGAAATGGGGTGGTCATTATCGCAAATTCTGGAAAAAGATGTTTATGTAGATGTATTCAATCAATGAACATTATTATTGGAAAAGAAGAAAATGTTTTATTTGAAAAGGGAGCGATTTATGATTGTGTCATTAAAGGAGAAATCAACGAACAACTGTATTATAAAGTATATGGAGATGAATTTACTTTATCTTGTACAGAAAAAGAATTTCAGCATAATTTCATAATTATTAAACATAAAAAGACAAATGAGGGAAGGAGTAAATTTTGAATTTTAAAAGAATTATGTTAGAATAAAAGACATAAAAAAGGAGTAAAGAATATGGAACGTGTATATTATATTGATCATGTAAGTAGTGATGATATCAATGCCCTATCTTTAAAGTTAAATAGTATGCAAGAAGTGTCACATATTAAAATAAATAAAGATTCTATTTCATTTAATTGTGCACGCCCAGATAATATCCAAAACTATTTAAATGAATCAAAGATGGACTATGTACTTCAAGAAATGGTCAATCGAAAAAAAAGAGAGTATGTTTCTAATCAAACAAAGGTAGAAAAAATCTTCATGTTTACAAACTTAGAAAGTGAAGAAGAAGCACAAGAAATTAAAAACATTCTTTCTAAATATAGTGTCTATGAAAATGTTCAATTAGATTTTCATAATAAACTTTTAACATTAACAACTTCAGCAAAAGCATTACCTCGTCTTTCACGTATTGTTGAAAATGTTAATCCTTCAATACAAGTAGAACAATGGAGAAAACCATTTAAATCACAAGATTTATTTAATGAAAAATATATTCAAAAGTATGTTCGAATTGCCTTGTTATGTGTAGGTGTAGCTCTTGGATTAGTTACTTTTGGAGATACTTCTTTTCTAACTTATGTAGGTTGGATGCTTGCTTTATTAGTTTGTAATGAAAAGGTACTTATTGAAGCTAAAAGAGATTTACAATTAAAAAATTATTTATCAGAAAATAATATTTTTATTTTTGCTTGTTTAATGGGATGGATCTATGGCGCTTTTATTGAAACAATTGTTGTTTCAATTATGTATCAAGCAGGTAAACAATTAATTATGCAAGTAACACAATGGTCAATGTCAAAAATTGATGATTTAGTTGCTCATCAAAATTTAGGAAGAAGATTACGTCGTAAAAAAGAAGAAATGATTCCTTTAGTTGATTTTGATATTGGAGATGTCGTTGTTGTAAATGAAGGAGAAACTGTTCCTTTAGGTGGAAAAATTGTTAAAGGAAGTGCTAAATTAGATATCTATGCCATTGATGGTAGTGATGTATGTGTAAAATCAAAAATTGGAAATGAAGTTTATAGTGGAACAGTTGTTACTGAAGGTTATTTGCATGTTAAAACAACTGCTTTATATGAAGATTCAGCAATGTCAAAAGTTGTTGATATTGCAACAAATGCACCAATGTCTTCATCACGTACAGAAAAATTGATTTTTAAAATTTCAGATGTTTATTCAAAAGCTTTAATTATTGTAGGATTATTCTGTTGTATTGTTTTACCATTGATGAATTTAACAGATAATTTAAAATATATGTATTTAGGAATCATTATGTTAACTGTTTCTGGAAGTTTTGCTTATGTTCAAGGAGCATCTTTTACACTATTAGCTGGTGTTGCTAAAGCTTTCTCTAAAAAGATAGCGATTAAAGAAAATAGTGGTTTAGATGATTTAAATACATGTGTAACGATTATTTATGATCGTTTTGATGGTATTGAAACAACTGAAGAAGAAATGGATCTTTTTGAAAAAATTAAAGGATTACATAAATCATTGATTATTTTTAATGATGGTCCTGTTGATTTGGAAAATGATGAATATACAATTTATAACAATTATACAGTTGAACAAAAATTAGAAGTAATGGATAAAGCACTTGTTGCGGGTCCAGTAGCTTATATTGGAGATTGTGATAAAGATATTGCTTTATTACAAAAAGCTTCTGTTGCGATTTCTCGTGGTGGTGTTCATAATGATAAAGTTCAACGTAATAGTGATATTATGTTAACTGATTCTAATTTTGATACAATTATTGATTTATTAAAAATTGCTAGAAAACAAAAAAGTATTAATATTGGAAATACATTTATTGGAATTGTAGTCAGTCTGATTGTTGTTTTATTAGCT
>UQVG01000222.1 GCA_900544435.1 uncultured Erysipelotrichaceae bacterium
GTTGTCCCCTAAATAATTTGGCTTTCCCCCTAAATTATTTGGTTACCCAAAAAGAATCACATTTCTGTGATTCTTTTAGCAGCAGTTTTATTCAATTGTATTATTTTAGTCTTCTTTTCTTCTTAATTTTAGTGTACCTAAAGCAGCAGCCATGAATAACATAGCATATCCTGCAACTGCAGTTTCATCACCAGTTTTTGGAGAAGTTTTATCAGTTGTAGTAGTACCTGTTGCTGGTTTATCACCTTTAGAAGTGTCATCTTTTGATGCATCATCTTTCTTAGTATCATCAGCAGCAGTTGCTTTAACTTGTTGTCCAAGCCATGTCCATGCATTTACTCCGTTTTCATCATAACATTCATTGTTATCGAAGTAAATCCATGACCAGTGTCCTGCATATTGATATGGTGTACCATCTTCATTTGTAAATCTTCCAGTTGTATCATGTACATCTTCAAATGCTGAAACATGTACGTTTTTAGCACCAGCAGCTAATAATCTCTTAATTGTTGGTTCAGCACATTTAGTTGGATCTACAGTTGTATCGTTTTTAGCATATGTGAACCAGATTCCCATATCTTTGATTGATTCGATTTGTTCATCTGTAATGTATTGATCTTGGAATGCTTCACAAATTGGGAATGCAGCAGCAAAGTAATCTGGATTAGCTAGGATCATTTCCATAGTCATATATCCACCATTAGAGCATCCACCGATATAGATTCTATTAGGATCAATATCATCATTTGCATCTACGTAATCTTTAATTAATTCCATTAAGCTATCTTTGTAGATTGAACCTTTATCACCGTTTTGGTATTCTCCGTTACCACCATCCATCCACATAGTTGGACATTGAGGAACTAATACATAAGCATTATTTAATTCTTTTTGGAATTCTTCTCCAACATAAGCAGTAACTTCATTTCCTAAAATATCAATTGAAGGGTCATATTTTCCTTCACCAGCACCATGTAACCAAATTACAAGTGCATTTTTCTTATCATCTTTTGCAGGAGCGTAGTCTGCATAAGAATAAACTGTTCCATCACTAGCTGTGTATGATTTTTCATAGATATTGAATTTATCTAATTGAGGACAAATCTTACCATCACCAGCAACGTCAATATCAGCAACAACATTTAATTCACTTACGATTTCATCATCAGATTTTAATTGAGCACCTTTAGCAAGGCTTACATATAATCTATAAGGATCACACCAACTATTGAATCCAGTTTTTAAACTATAAATAAATGGTGATCCTTCACTTGGTGATACATACATTTCGATTGTTAAGTAATTAGATGAACCAGTTACTTTATTTCCGTTTTCATCAGAAGTATAAGCAGCTGTAACTTTTCTATCAGCTTTTGCTTCATAAGTAGAACCATCAGCCCAGTTTGTTGCAGCTTTTTCTTCTACAACACTTAAGTTGTTTGCATCTACAGAGTCTGCATCGATTGCTTTGTCTAATTTGATAACTGTTTTTGTAACAGCTGGACCCCAATCTTCACCTACTACGTAAGCTTTTTGAGTACCAGTAGCAACTACAGTATCTTCTTTAGATTGTCTTGACATCCATTGCCATAAGTTAACACCGTTTTCATCATAGCATTCATTGTTATCAAAGTATACCCATGACCAATGTCCACTATATTGATATGGTGTTCCATCTTCATTTGTAAATCTTCCAGTTGTATCATGTACATCATCAAAATATGAAGTATGTACTTCAGCACCAACTTCTTTTAATGCAGCAACTAAAGCTTCAGTACCTTCAACTTTTACAGTATCATCATTTTTAGCATGAATGAACCAAATTGGTAAATCTTTAAGTTTATCTGCATTTTGTAAATAAGTTTCATTTCCTGCACCTGCAGCACAAATTGGATAAGCAGCTGCATAGAAATCAGGATGAGCATAAATCATTTGTAATGTTGCAGCTCCACCAGCTGAACATCCACCAACGATTACTCTATTAGGATCGATATCATCGTTTTCAGCAAGAATTTTCTTAGCTAAATTGTAAACTGTTTCTACGTTTGTTCTATTTCTACGTTGAGGAACTAATACGTAAGCACCATCCATAACTGATTGGAATTCTTCTCCACCAAGAGCAGTTACTTCATTTCCTAATAAGTCGATTTGAACATCTTCTCCAGTTTCACCAATACCATGATTCCAAATAACTAAAGCGTTTTTATGAGAATCTTTTTTAGGTGTATATAATGAATAAGAGATAGTTCCATTTTCATCTGTATATTCTAAGCTTTTATAATTTTCTCCAAATGAGAATCCATCTAATTGTGGACATACTTTTCCACTACCAGCAACATCAATTACTGATTCAACATCTAATTCGTGAATTGTTTCACCTTCAGACGTAATATCTTGACCATCTACAATACTAACATTTAATTCATATGGGTTAGCCCAAGTATTTCTCCAAGTAGCCATGCTCCATGAAATAGGGCTACCTTCTGATGGAGAAATTTCCATTTCTACAGTAACAATATTAGAATCTTTTGTTACCTTATTTCCGTTTTCATCTGATGTGTAAGCAGCTTTAATTGTTCTTTGTGATTTAGTTGTACCATTTACAACTTGTTCAACAGAGAAATCAGTAGCTGCAACTGATTTTGCATCAATTGTTTTGTCTAGAGTCATGATTGTTTTTGAAACACCACAACCCCAGTCGTCACCTGTGACATAAGCTTTTTGTGTTCCTGTTGCGATTCCAGTTCCTGCTGCGAAAACTGGTGTGCTTAATGATAAAATCATCATTGCACTTGTTACACAACTTAACGATTTTCTAAGTTTATTCATATTTTCCCTCCTCTATGCTTTATATTATAGAGCATTAAGCGCTTACATTCAGGTCAAAAACAATCCAAATTAGTATCATTTTCTATTATTTCACATAATTAATACTTTTTTTAACCATTTTTCTGTATTGTGTTGCTGACATTTGACAATCTTTTTCTAATTCTCTATTTAATGATTTTAAATTTGGAAAACCATTAACCATTGCAACATCAATCAATGGAAGATCTGTTTCTAATAAATATTTTTTAGCACACTTAATTCTTACAGAAGTTAAATAAGATTTAACTGTTGTATTTAAATTTTCTTTAAATAACTTTGATAAATGATTTGTAGACATAGAAAAATGTTCAGCAATATCTTGAATATGTAAATCATCTTGATAATGTTGATCTATATAATTAACAATCTCAGTTATTCGCTTTTTATTTTTTACACTTCTATTTTCAATATAATTTTCTTTTTTATTAGAAATATTTTCTAATAAATAATAAACAATCTCATATAACTTACTCATAATAAGAGCATTTTTATAATGACTTTCACAAAGATAAGCTTCATCTAATTGCCAAATCATTTCTTTTATTTTCTTTGAATATTGATAATTAGGTCTTTCTATAAAAGAAAGTTGATCTATTGTAGGACAAATACTCTTTAGAAATTTATAATTAATTTGTAAAGCATATCCATAATAAGGAATAGAAACATCATAAGATTCAAAAGAATGAATGCTTTGAGAATTAATCACAAATACACGATGACCTCCCTGATTTAAATTCATTCCTTCATATTCATATGTCTTTCCATCAATCCACGCAAATCCTTTTCCAGAAAGTGGAACAACAATTTCAATACTATTATGCCAATGCTTCTCAATTGGACCGGATATATCATTGATAAAACGAATTAACTTTATTGGTAATTTTGAATCATCTTCAATTTTTTCATATTTTGCCATCTTGTTATTTTCCTTTAATACTTTTAAAAAAATTATCACATGGTAAATATTAGTAATAAATTCTAATTAAATAGAGAAAAAATAATATCATATTTAATATCATTGAACTTTAGAAGATATAAACTGTTAATTATTTTTTTGAAAACTCATTTTTCTTTGTTGTTTCTACTATTTTCAAAATAATTTTATAGATAACAACATCACATTTTTCATTCAAACAAATATTATCACTTAATACAAAAATATAATTATAGTCAAATCTTCAAAATCTAGATATTTTTTTAATCTCCAAATAAGAATAATTGCTTTGTTTATTTTAGCAATGAATCAATAATAAAAGATAATATTTATAAGTACTATCTTCATAAATATCTT
>UQVG01000223.1 GCA_900544435.1 uncultured Erysipelotrichaceae bacterium
ATATCGATCATTGATCCTTCTCCAATTTTAGCACCAATATTGATAACAGCTCCCATCATGATTACGGCATTATCTCCAATAGATACATTTTCACGAATGAAGCAACCTGGTTCAATACGAGCATTGATATTTCTCATATCTAACATTGGAATGGCACTATTACGACGATCTTGTTCAATAAAAGAATCTTTAATTAATGCTTTATTTTCTTCAACATAAGCATTAATTGCATCTAAATCCCCAATAGCAATTTTAAAATGACTATCACCAAATAAATGGAAAGCATCTGTATCTGGTAAATTTTCACCTTTTAAATACATCTTAATTGGTGTTTGTTTTTTAGCATCACCAATATACTTAATAATTTCTTCTGCAGTTTGTAACATAAATTTCCTCCTTATATTTTTATTTTTCCTTCAAACACAGTTGTTGCTGGACCTGTCATAAAAATATGTCCCTCTTGAAGTTCAATTTCTAACTTTCCTCCAAGAAGCTCAACTGTTGCTTTTTCCTTACAATAACCATTTAAATAACTTGCATACATAACAGCACAAGCACCAGTGCCACAAGCCATTGTTTCACCGCTACCTCTTTCCCATACACGCATTTTTAAATAATGGTCATTGATGACTTCAACAAATTCAGTATTGACTGATTCTGGAAATATTTTATCTTTTTCAAATTGTTTTCCAATTGTTTCAATATCAAAATCTAATGAATCCACATATGTTACTACATGTGGGTTTCCCATTGAAACAGCTGTTAAAGCATATTCTTTATCCCCAATCTTCACCTTTTCATTAATCATTTTTTCTTGATTAAAAATAACAGGAATATCTTTACAATTTAAAATAGGCTCTTGCATATCTACTTTTGCGCCAACCACTTCATTCCCATCAAAAATAAGTTCAACAATACGTAAACCCGCTTTAGTTTCAATTTTTAATACTTTTTTATCAGTTAAATGATGGTCATAACAAAATTTAGCAAAACAACGAATTCCATTTCCACACATCATTCCTTCACTACCATCTAGATTGAACATACGCATTTTAAAATCATAGCGATCAGACTTTAAAATAACGATCATTCCATCTCCACCAATACCAAAATGGCGATTTGAAATACGACTTATAAATTCAGCATCCATAGGTACTTCTTGATTAATACCATCAACATAAACATAGTCATTTCCAATACCTTCCATTTTTGTAAAATGTAATTCCACTTTATCACCTCGCATTGCTTAAAACAATTTTACCAAAATGATAATTTTTTTCAATCTTCTTTATCATTTAATTTTATAACATCACATAAAAACACATGATTAAACCATTGTTCTGTTATAGTTTTCATCTATATTATAACCATGAAAGATCAATCATCTTTCATTAAATAATAAATTTCATATTCCCTTCCCAATTATTATTTAAACAAGAAAGTCTTGAAAAAGACTTTTTTTGTTTAATAAGAAATATTCAGTTCACAATTATCATTTATGATAATATCAAGAAAGATAAATAATATTTAAACATCTTTCTTAGAAAAATTTTTTTCAAATTTCCTTCCCTTATAAAATATATATCGTAAATGAATAAAGGATCCTCAACGGATCCTTTATTTTGTTTCTAATTCTTCTTTATATTCTAAATATTCATCATATGTTGATAAACGATCAATAATACCATCTTTATTGAATTCAATAATTCTATTAGCAATAGTTTGTACGAATTGATGGTCATGACATGTAAATAAAATATTTTCTTTAAATTGAATAAGACCTTGATTTAATGCTTGTATAGACTCTAGATCCAAATGGTTTGTTGGTTCATCAAAAACTAAAACATTAGCATCTTCCATCATCATTTTAGCTAACATACATCTTACTTTTTCTCCTCCAGATAAAACATTAGCTTTCTTTAAAGCTTCTTCTCCAGAGAATAAAACTCTTCCTAACCAACCTCTTAAATCTTGTTCATAAACATTTCCATCTGTAAATTGTCTTAACCAATCAACAAGTGATAATTCGCAGTCATTAAAATATTTTGAGTTATCTTTAGGAAAATAAGATTGGCTTGTTGTAACACCCCATTTAAATTCTCCTTCGTAATCTTTATCTTCACCCATAATAATTTTAAAGAAAGCTTCTGTTGCTTTATCATCACCTACAAAGGCAACTTTTTCATTTGGTTGAATTGAAAATGAAACATTATTAATAAGTTTTTCACCATCAACAACTTTTGTAAGACCTTCTACATTTAAAACTATATTTCCTACTTCTCTTCCTGGTTTAAAACCAATAAATGGATATCTTCTAAGAGATGGTTTAATATCAACCATTTCTAAGTTATCTAATAGTTTCTTTCTAGAAGTTGCTTGTTTAGCTTTTGAGGCATTCGCACTAAATCTTGCGATGAATTCTTCTAGTTCCTTTTTCTTAGCTTCAGCTTTTTTATTTTGATCTTTTGCTTGTTGAATTTGCATTTGACTATATTCATACCAGAAATCATAATTTCCTACATATAATTGAATACGACTATAATCAATATCTGCAATATGAGTACAAACTTTATTTAAAAAATGGCGGTCATGAGAAACAACAATGACAGTATTTTTAAAATTTAACAAGAAATTTTCTAACCAGTTAATACTTTTTAAATCTAAATGGTTTGTTGGTTCGTCTAATAATAAAATATCCGGATCACCAAATAATGCTTGTGCCAATAAAACTTTGACCTTTTGACTACCATCTAAATCTTTCATATACATATCATGAAATTCAGAAGTAATTCCTAAACCATTTAACATAGTTTCTGCATCCGCTTCTGCATTCCAACCATCCATATCCGCAAATTCACCTTCTAATTCACCAAGCAAAATACCATCTTCATCATTAAAATCTTCTTTTGCGTATAATCTTTCTTTTTCTTGCATGATTTCATAAAGTCTTTTATTACCCATAATAACAGTTTCAACAACTTTATTTTCATCATATGCAAAGTGATCTTGTTTTAAAACCGATAATCTTTTATGAGGTTCAATAACAACTTCACCTTTATTTGGTTCAATTTCTCCTGCTAAGATTTTTAAAAATGTAGATTTACCAGCACCATTGGCACCAATAATTCCATAACAGTTACCCTCTGTAAATTTAACAGAAACGTTTTCAAATAATGCTCTATCTCCATATCTTAAAGATACATTTTGTGTTGATATCATATCGTCATTCCTTTCTTTTAAGTAGCCTTGGTATTATGACATAAAACATAAAAAATGTCTATTAAAAGTAGATAAAATGGGGATTTTTTAATATTTGAGACTCATTATTTAAACATTTTTTCTCACTCATTTATTTTCAATTATACTTAAAAAAAGAAATATTTTTACGTCTAAATACATAAAGTTTTTATTATCAATAAAGCTATCTTTTATCTAATTATTTATATACCTTAATCTTTCACTAAAACTTTAATAATTTCTCCATAATATTGACTATGTACTCCTTCATTTTGATACCATTCAAACACATTTTCATCAACATTATCTTTATCAAAATCACTCTTACCCATCATCTTACATAAAATAACAACCGAACTTTCTTCAAAATAAGGAGCAACATCATTTTCAATAATAGTCATTCCACATTTTTCCATTTTATTTTCATTTCTACCAGAAACACGTCCAAAATAACCTAATTGATTTTTATAATCATTATCCATAAAACAAATAGAATAATACATTGCTTTATCAAAAATATGTTTAGAATAACGTGTTTTATGTATATAAACTGTAGCCATTGGCTTTCTCCATAAAACACCAAATCCAGCCCACCCTATTGTAAGTCCATTAGTTTCTATACCATCACTAGCAACAGCAATAGCAGGTTTTTCTTTTAATTCAAATGGATTAATATAATTCACTAATTCCTTTACACTTATTTCCTTCATAACAATATCTCCTTATATATGATAAAAAGCCTAGACTTAAGTCTAGAATTTTGCTTTTTTGTTTTTGTCATACGCTTTAAAACCACTTTACTAATTAAGTAACATGCAATAAAATTAACATTCATTACCTTTTGTATTTGACTTAAATCAATTGTCAAAATTGGTGAAAAATATCCTATCCCAGCATTATTTATAACAACATCAATGGTA
>UQVG01000224.1 GCA_900544435.1 uncultured Erysipelotrichaceae bacterium
TATTACTTCTTTTGAACAAAATGTACAAAAACAAAAAGAAGTTAATTCAGATGAAGGTTTCTATGATAATCAAAAAGATAATACACTTTCTTTAATTGTTAAAAAGATAAGTCAAATATGTATCCAAATAATTCAAACAATTGTCTTGCTTATCTCGCAATTTATTAGTAATATCTTATAGAAGGAAGTGAAAAAAATGAATCAATTAAAAATCGTATTTATGGGAACAGCAACTTTCTCTGAAGCTGTTTTAAAAAACTTAATTCAACATGATTACAACATCGTCCAAGTTGTTTCACAACCAGATCGTCGTGTTGGAAGAAAAAAAGAACTTAAAATGCCTGAAGTTAAAGTTGTGGCCTTAGAACATGATATACCCGTATTTCAACCACAACGTATCAAAGAAGATTATCAAGCCATTATCGATATGCAACCTGATTTAATTATTACAGCTGCTTATGGACAAATGATTCCACAAGAAGTTTTAGATTGCCCACGTCTTGGATGTATTAACGTTCATGCATCATTACTTCCAAAATATCGTGGAGGTGCACCTGTTCATTATGCTATTTTAAATGGAGATGAAAAAACAGGTGTTACGATTATGTATATGGTAAAAAAGATGGATGCAGGAAATATTATTTATCAAAAAGAAACACCTATTTCTAATGATGAAACAGTAGGAGAACTTTATGATCGTTTATCTATTTTAGGAGCTGAAGCGATTATTGAAGCACTGCCTGCTATTATTGAGGGGACAAATGAATCCATTCCTCAAGATGAATCAAAAGTAACATATTCTCCTGTTATTTCTAGAGAACAAGAAAAAATTGATTTCAATAAGCCAGCAGTAGAAGTTTATAACCATGTAAGAGGATTAAATCCTTGGCCAGGAGCTTATACAACGTATCAAGGAAAAACAGTAAAAATCTATCAAGGACTTGTACATAATTGTCCAAATGCAATGAGCCATCATGCACATCAAGAACCAGGAACAATCGTTAAGATTTTTAAAGATGCTATTGGAGTAAAGGTACAAGATGGAGTTTATATTATTACTGAATTCCAATTAGAAGGTAAAAAACGTATGCTTGTTAAAGATTATTTAAATGGGCATAATATCTTTGAAGTTGATCAAAAATTTGAATAACATAAAAATAGCGCTAAGGCGCTATTTTTTGTATGTGACAACTTTTCGATAACCAGTTTGAAAATCAACTTCATTTTCTAAAGTTTCATGATTCTTTAAATGTTGAATATTTCTAATAACAAGCTCTGTATAATAATTTCTGACACTTTGCCAGACAAAACCACCTGAACTATGTGGAGTGATTAAAACACGATCGTAAGTCCATAAAGGAGAAGTTGATGGTAAAGGCTCTTCTTCAACAACATCTAAGCCAACACCATAAAGATGTCCTTGATTTAATACTTTAATTAAATCTTCATTACAAATTGCACTTCCACGACCGACATTGATTAAAACAGCATCTTTTTTCATCTTTAATAATTTTTCTGAATTAAAAAGATGAATGGTTTCTTTACTTTGAGGTAAAGATAGAATAACAAAATCACTTTGTGGTAAAATTGTATCTAAATCATTGATTGTTGCAACTTCATCAACATAAGGAAGATCCTTTTGGACTCTTCTTTTAATAGCTGTAATATGGCAATCAAAAGCTTTGAGTCTTTTAGCAATTTCATAGCCAATATCACCATATCCAACAATACAAACACGACTATGATAAATTTCTTTTCCTTGTTTTGAAGGAAGCCAATTTCCCTCTTTCATTTGTAAAGTATACGTTTTTAAGTTTTTACAGAAAGTAATCATCATACCAATAACGTGTTCACTAATGGCAATTCCATAACTTCCACTAGCATTTGTAAGTTTTGTCGTTTCGTTTAAAATACCTTCTTTGATATATTGATCACTCCCTGCACTATTAAGTAAGATAGCTTGTAAATGTTCTTGATTTAAATTTAAATCAAGATGGGGATTTCCAACAATCACATCTACTTGATCAATATCTTCTTGAGTTGGTCTTCTTTTAATAAGAACTGTATCATTTATAAAATATTCTTGGATTTTTTTACTTTCCACCTCTTGTAATGGGGCACACACTAAGATTTTCATAAATCCACCTCCCATTACATTTTATCAAAAATTATTTTTTTCGCCAATTGGCACTAAAAGACTTATTTTGACTTTCTTCAATACCACGATGTCCATAGATTTCAATTTTATTTAAAGCTGCTTCTAAATCATCAAATTCTTGTTTGGTAAAACTAATTTGACAAGCTTTTAAGTTTTCTAAAATTCTTTCTTTATTTTTTGAACCAGGAATAGGGACAACATTTGGATATTTATGCAACATCCATGCTAAAGAAATTTGAGCATTTGTTGCATTTTTCTTTAATGCAAGTTCATGAATCATTTCTAATAGGGGTTGATTACGTTCGATGTTTTCTTTTGATAATTGAGGGACCCATTTACGAACATCATCGCCTTCAAATTTTGTTTCTGTAGTGACTTTTCCTGATAGGAAACCACTCGCAATAGGTGAAAAAGGAACAACTCCAATATGATGTTTCAAACAATAAGGAATGACTTCTTTTTCGCAATCTCTTTCCATCATTGAATAAAGATTTTGTACAGCACTTACTGGAGTAACTTGATGAGCACGATCAAGTATTTCAACACCTACTTGAGAAAGACCCCAGCCTTTAATAAGGCCTTCGTCAATTAATTTTCCCATAACTTTGGCCACTTCTTCAATTTCAATATTTTCATTAATACGATGAAGATAATAAAGATCTACATAGTCTGTTTGTAAATTTTCTAAAGATTTTTTTAAATGACGACGAATAATCTCTTCAACCGTTTCTCCAAGATTTAGTTCTTCATTATGGATATGCAATTTTGTCGCAAGGACAACGTCTTTTCTAAAGTCCTTGACAGCTTTACCGACAATTTGTTCATTATGTCCTTCATAAAACATTTCACGTCCATAAGCTTCAGCTGTATCAAAAAAAGTACAGCCAAATTGATAAGCTTCTTGAATAGCTTCAATACTATAACTTTCTTCTGGCACTTTTCCATAGCCATGGGAAAATCCCATACATCCCATAGCAACTTCAGATACTTCTAAATTTCCAATCATTCTTTTTTTCATTTGATATTCCTCCTGTCTTTATTATAGAAGAAGTTTGTTTGACAAAGAAGTTTTGAAAAGATACAATAGTAGAAACTATAAGTTTCTACTAAAGAGGTGATTTTATGTATTTACCAGCACTTGATATTTTTTTAAAAGTTGTTGAATGTGGAAGTTTTTCTAAAGCTGCTAAAGAGCTTTATTTAACACATACAGCTATTATTAAACAAATGAATAGTTTAGAAGAAATGTTGAAAGTAAAATTGTTTATCAGAAGTCCTCAAGGAATCAAACTTACAGAAGCAGGAAAAGTGTTAGCTTACAAAATTGATGAACTTAAAAAAATGAGCCAACAAATGATCAAAGAAGTTCAACGAGCAGGGACTCATAATCAAAAAGAATTTGTTGTTGGAACGTCCACACTTTATCCCTGTGAATCTTTTATGAATTTATGGGATGAAATTCAAAAAGAAAATACAAATTTTAAACTAAAGATACAATCTTTTCAAGATGATCAACATCGCTTGGATCTATTAGATAAAGATTATGATTTTATTGTTTGTCCTTATAATTTAAATAAACAAAATAATCATTATCATTTTATTCCTTTAGGAAAGTATCGTTTTTGTTTAATGGTCCATAAAAATCATCCATTGGCTTCATCTAATGAATTAAGTTTTCAAGATTTAAAACATCAAACAATTCGTATTATGAAAGAAGGAAGTAGTCCTATCAACGATCAAATAAGACAGGATATTTTAAAACATTATCCTTCTATTATGATTAGAGACATCGCACCTTCTTATAATACAGAAACCTTTAATGAATGTGCTTTAAGTCAAGATATTCTATTATCACTTGAATGTTGGAAAAACATTCATCCTTCTCTAAAAGCTATTTCTTTAAAAGAAGACTATTTTTTACCTTATGGAATCGTTTGTAAGAGAAATTCTTCTCAAAAAATGGAAGAATTTCTCACAGTAATT
>UQVG01000225.1 GCA_900544435.1 uncultured Erysipelotrichaceae bacterium
TATTTGATTAGTTTTCCAAGAAATACTTACCAACATTTATCTTGGGTTAGGTTTTCATAAAAAAATCATTTTGTATTTCCATAGCACAATTAAGAGGTTGGTCATATGCAAAAATCGCACATTCCTTACTCATCATTTCATCAATTAAAAAATCTATTTTAGTATAATCAAAGTGATTTTTAAAATCATTAATAGCATCACAAATGGAATCAGCATATTCATCTAAAAATTTTTTTGGTTCTCTTTCTAAAACATACATTTGATTATCGGTTAATCTAAATGACGAATTAAAATTTTTATGATATGTATTATAAATCGATTTTTTAAAATCATCATAATCTTTATAACCAAACTTTCTAATAAACCTTGTTATTGTTGGTTTTGACACATATGTTTCTTCTGCTATTTGCGTTATCGCCATACTATTTATTGTATCAATATGCTTTAAAATATATTCTATAATTTGGTAATTTGTATCTTTCTTTTCACAAGTATTATAATATTTGACCATTGTTTGAAAAGCATCCATAATATTTCTCCTTATTGTAAAGGGTTTCACAATTATGAAACGACCGCAAAGAATGTGAAACGCATTATTTATAAATAAGAGTATACTAGTGTTAGCTAGAGAAAGCAAACAGTGCATTGTTAGATGTTTATAAACAGAAAAATATGAAACGGAGAAGAGAAAATGAAAAAAATAAATGATATATTTATGAATCAGTTTGTACCTTTTCTTACTAAAGTAGGAAACAATAGGTATCTTGCAGCTATTCGTGATGGAATTAGTATTACAATTCCTTTTACTATTATTGGAAGTATTTTTATGATTATTGGCAATCTTCCAATTACAGGATGGGATAAAATTATTAAACCATATAGTTCTATGCTTAATGCGGCAACAAATACAACATTTGGAATTATTGGACTTATCGGCGCAATTAGTCTAGGATATTTCTTTTCTAAAATGCACGATATTGATAGAATTACTGGAACAATTATTTCACTTGTTTGTTTCTTGTTAGCAACTTTAAATGACAAATTTACAATTAATATAGATAATTTTGGATCTACAGGACTATTTTCAGCTATTATTGTTTCACTTATTACTATTGAAATTGTAGCCTTCTTTATTAGAAAGAACATTGTTATTAAGTTGCCAGATAGCGTTCCACCTGCTGTTGGGAAATCATTTGAAGCACTCATTCCTGCAGGAGTAAGTATTATTTTATTTTGGTGTTTAAGAGTATTATTCAACATTGATATTAATAGTGTTATTACAACAATTTTTAAACCTTTTGTATTTGCACTAAATACATTACCTGGTGCTGTTTTAGTTATGTTTATTATCTTATTATTATGGTTCGCTGGTATTCACGGAAATTCCCTTGTTGGAAATTTATGTTTGCCTTTTACCATGACATACTTAACTGCTAATGCAGCTTCATTTCAAGCTGGTCAAATACCTCAATACATAAATGCTGAAGGATTTTATTACTTCGGTATGGGGCTTGGTGGTACAGGTACTACTATTGGTCTAGCTATTGCAATCGCATTTTTCGCTAAAAGTAAAAGATACAAAACAATTGGAAAATTAACTCTATTACCTGCTTGCTTTGGTATTAATGAACCTATTATTTTTGGTCTTCCTATTGTATTAAATCCTGTATTATTTGTACCATTCATTTTTACACCTATCATTTTGCAAATTATAACTTGGTTTTTAATGAGTTTTAATATTATCGGACACGTAGTAACATCAATCCCTTGGACAACACCTCCTATTTTGTCAGGATTTTTAGTCACTGGTGGGAATATTAATGCAGCAATATGGCAAGCAATTGAAGTTGTACTAGCAGTTATTGCTTATCTACCATTCTTTAAAATCTTAGATAACCAAGAATTATTAGCAGAAAAAAATGAAAACAAATAAGGAGTTTATATGTTTAGAGATAATTTTTTATGGGGAGCATCAACATCTGCTTTTCAAATAGAAGGTGCTTGGAACGAAGATGGAAAAGGTCTTACAAGCATGGATGTGCGTTCTTTTAAAAAAGAAGGTCAAATTGCCACTACTAAAGTAGCAATGGACCATTACCATCATTTTAAAGAAGATGTCCAATTAATGAAAAAATTAGGAATGAAAGCCTATAGAATGTCTATTTCTTGGGCACGAATTATTCCTGATGGTTGTGGTAAGATTAATCAAAAAGGAATTGATTTTTATAATCAACTTATTGATGAATTAGTAAAAAACGATATCATTCCTATTGTTACTCTCTACCATTTTGATTTTCCTATGGAATTAATCAAAAAATATAATGGTTTTGCTTCTAGAAAATGCATCGACGATTTTGTTAGATATAGTAAAATATGCTTTGAATATTTTGGTGATCGTGTTAAATATTGGTTAACTATTAATGAACAAATGGTTATTTCACAAATGCCGAATTTTCAAGGAATTTATATTGATGATAAACATGAAGAAAAAAAAGTAGGTTGGCAAACCTATCATCATATGTGCATTGCACACGCTTTAGTTATTAAAGAATATCGAAAAATGCATTTAAATGGTTTTATTGGTCCTGTTATTTCATATCCAACATATTATCCAGCTAGTGTAAAACCAGAAGATGTTTTAACTGCAAAACAAGTTGAAGATTTAAAAGTATTTTGTTTAACAGATGTTCATTTCTATGGAAAACATCCAGACTACTTAATTAATTACTTAAAAAACCAGGATTTAATGTTTAAAATGGATGATCACGATGAAGAACTTTTAAAAAATGCACAACCTGATTTTATCGCCCTTAATTGGTATACAACAGGAATTGTTGGTGCATATCAAGATGGTCAAGAAATCAACAATGACGAATCCGCCCTAAAGCCAAGACGTGATCGAAACATTAAAGGTTTAGCACAATTCTATATGAATCCATATTTGGAATATAATGAATGGAATTGGAACACTGATCCTATTGGTCTACACTATGCTTTATTAAAAATGTGGGAAAGATATCATTTACCTCTTATGATTGTAGAAAATGGTTTAGGTCATCGAGATGTATTAGAAAACAATCAAATTCATGACGAGTATAGAATAAAATATTTACATGGTATGATTCAACATATGTCAAAGGCAATAGATGATGGCGTTAACTTAATATCTTATTGTCCATGGTCTTTTATGGATGTTTTAAGTAGTAGCGATGGTATTGAAAAAAGATATGGGTTAGTATACATTGATAGAACCGATTCTGATTGTAAGAACTTAAAAAGAATACCAAAAGATAGCTTTTATTGGTATCAAAAGTGTATTCAAGAGAATGGAGATATCAAGTAAATGACAAACTATTCCTTAGCAATAGATATCGGTGGTACTTTCATAAAATACGCCTTTGTTGATAAAAAACTAAATATTATATACCAATGGAAAAAAGAAACAAAATATTTTAATACAAAAAATGAGTTCTATGATTATCTATGCGAGGGCATAGATAATCATAATATAGATTTTATCGGTGTAAGTGCACCTGGTGTAATTAGCGAAGATTCCCTTGTTCTTTCAAAAGCCGCAAAAAATGTACAAATCATGTATATGACAAACATAAACAAAGAAATTGAATTACGATTAAAAAAGCCAACTTTTTCATTAAATGATGGGAAAAGTGCTGGTTATTGTGAATTAATGATTGGTAATGGTAAAGGAAGTTCATCCTCTGTTTATTTTATAATTGGAACAGGTATTGGTGGATGTATTTGCTATAAAGATGAAATTATTCAAGGTGTTGATAGAATCGCCGGAGAATTTTCAACATTACCTATAGATTTTAGCCCTACTAAAAACGGAAGATTTAAAAGACTTGGAGAAATA
Source organism: uncultured Erysipelotrichaceae bacterium (assembly GCA_900544435.1). GTDB lineage: Bacteria > Bacillota_I > Bacilli_A > Erysipelotrichales > Coprobacillaceae > Faecalibacillus. The sequence continues at coordinate 3,875 of UQVG01000225.1, forward strand.
GCATCTATTTCTGCATTAATTAAAATGTATAATGCTAAATCATCAATTCCATTAAAAACAGGTGAAGAAATTTGTAATAAGTATTTGAATCATGACACACTCGCACAAGAAATTGTTCATCAATGGTGTAAAAATATTATTCTAGGATTAAGTATAATTATTATGTTATATAATCCAGAAATTATATGTATTGGAGGAGGAATTTCTGAAGAAAAGTGGTTTATTGATAAAATTCAAGAAATATATATAAATGAAA
>UQVG01000226.1 GCA_900544435.1 uncultured Erysipelotrichaceae bacterium
GCTTGATAAAGCCCATTTATTAATAGACGAATATAAAAAATCAGCACATATTGATGAAAAATTAAGAGAAATAGAAGGTCTTTCATATCAGACAATGCAAGATGGTTTTTGGGATGATACAAACAAAGCCAAAAAAATATATGATGAGTTAAATGATATGAAAAAAATAACAGATGAATATGAAAGTCTTTGTCAATCATTGAACTCATTAGACGAAACCTATTCGTTAGTTAAAGAAACAGATGATCAAGAATTTCAAACAATTTTAGAAAGTGATTATCAAGATTTTGAACAAAGATTAAATGAATTTGAAAAAATACTTCTTTTATCTGGAAAATATGATGCCGCTAATGCAATCGTAGAAATTCATCCAGGTGCCGGTGGAACTGAAAGTCAAGATTGGGCAGAAATGCTTTATCGTATGTATCAAAGATACTGTTCATCAAAGAATTTTAAAATAGAAGTTTTAGATTATTTAGATGGAGATGTTGCTGGAATTAAATCAGTTACTTTCTTGGTTAAAGGTAGATATGCTTATGGACATTTAAAAGCTGAAAAAGGGGTTCATAGACTTGTTAGAATATCTCCATTTGATTCGTCTAAAAGACGACATACTTCATTTGCATCTATTGATGTTATTCCTGAATTAGATGACACGATTGAAATCGATATTAAACCTGAAGATTTAAGAATTGATACGTATCGTGCAAGTGGAGCTGGAGGACAACATATCAATAAAACTGATTCTGCAGTAAGAATTACACATATTCCAACGGGAACAGTGGTCACTTGTCAAAGTCAAAGAAGTCAAATTCAAAATAGAGAACAAGCAATGATTATGTTAAAAAGTAAGTTATTTGCTTTAATGGAAGAAAAACAAGCAAAAGAATTAAAAGAAATACAAGGTGAACAAAAAGAAATCGCTTGGGGTTCACAAATTCGTTCATATGTTTTACATCCATATTCTCTTGTAAAAGATAATCGCTCATTATATGAATCAAACAATCCTAAAGATGTTTTAGATGGACATTTAGATGATTTTATTTATGCTTATTTAAAATCCTCTATACAGGAGGAAAATCATGAAGAATAAATTATTTAAAAAGTTTTTAGAAATAGCAATTATTATAATTGGTAATGCTATTTTAGCTTTTGGAATTTGTGCTTTTATTACGCCTCATGGAATTATTGTTGGTGGTGCTTCAGGTCTTGGTTTAATTGTTAAACAAATAACAGGAATACCATTATCATTAGTTGTTTATGCTATCAATATTGTAATGTTCATTATCGGATATTTCTGTTTAGGAAAAGATTTTGCGGCAAAAACATTACTAAGTACAATTATTTTCCCAACATTTTTAACAGTTTTTGAAAATACACCAGGAGTAACACATCTAACAAGTGATTTATTATTATCATCTGTTTATGCTGGAATCTTTGTAGGTGGTGGCTTAGGTCTTGTTTTAAGAATGGGAGCGAGTACTGGAGGTATGGATATACCACCATTGGTTTTAAATAAAAAAACAGGTATTTCTACAACTGTGCTTATTAATGGTTTTGATTGTGTTATTTTAGCATTACAAGTACCTTTTTCTAATGTTGAACAAATTCTTTATGGAATCTTGGTTGTTTTAATTACTGCTTTAGTTATGGATAAAATGATATTATTAGGTGAATCTAAAATACAAGTTTTAGTTATTTCACCAAAATGGAATGAAATTCAAGATATGTTATATGATCAAATAGATCGAGGATGTACCCTAATGAATATTACGACAGGGTATAAAAAGAAAGACATGTATGCAGTTATGTCTGTTGTTAGTCGTCGTGAATTAGTAACACTTACTAATGAAATATTAAAAATAGATGAGGCAGCATTCATTATTAGTAATGAAACACATAATGTAAGGGGAAGAGGTTTTACATTGCCTAATATAGATTTATAAAAAAAGTGCTATTTTCTTAGCACTTTTTTTAATAGTTGAGTTTTACGTAGTGTTTTTTTACGTTTCTTTTTTTTATCATTTTGTATACGTAATCGATAATTAAGAAGTTCAAGTTCTCTTTTTTTATCTAAAATTTCTTTTTCTTCAGCTTTTTTTCTTTCTAGTTCCATACGTTGATGATAATCAATAGCATATTGTTTAACACTTTGTCTTAAAGTGTTTAAATCATCATCTTTATGTAGTTGTTGATTTTGAGAAACAACATCTACATAAAGCTCTACATAACCACATGTTTTACAATAACATGATTTAATTTCTTTATGTTCTTTACTAAACTGATCATTTTTAATAATTAATTCTAAATAACTTAAAGTATTGATTCCTTTATCTTTTACATAACAATTTGTAGATAATTCACTGTTACATCTAGGGCATATTCTTTTCATTTAGCCACTCCTTCAATAAACATATTATAACATGAAAAAACATAATTAATAGACTCAATATTCAAACAAAAGCTACAAATTGTGCTATAATACTCCTGGGAGTTGAATAGAAAATGATAAAACTAACAAATGTTACAAAAATTTATAAGACAGGAGTAAGAGCACTTAATGATGTAAATCTTACAATTGAACCTGGCGAATTTGTATATGTTATCGGTACAACTGGTGCTGGAAAATCTACTTTTATTAAGTTATTATATCGTGAAGAAAAACCAACTTCAGGAACAGTTGAAGTTGTTGGTCAAGATGTTTCTAAAATCAAGAATAGCAAGGTACCTTATTTTAGAAGAAATATTGGTGTCGTTTTTCAAAATTTTAGATTATTACCTAAAAAAACTGTATTTGAAAATGTTGCTTATGCTTTAGAAGTTATTGATACACCACGTGTAGAAATCAGAAGACGTGTTAGAGCAACATTAGAACTTGTTGGCTTAGAAGATAAAGTCAATGCTTTTCCTCATGAATTATCAGGTGGACAACAACAAAGAGTTGCTATTGCTAGAGCAATTGTTAATCGTCCAAAAGTATTGATTGCTGATGAACCAACTGGTAACTTGGATCCAGAAACTTCAAAAGAAATTATTAATGTATTAATGCGTATCAATGAAGAACAAGGAACAACTGTTTTAGTTGTTACTCATGACCAAAAAATTGTTCAAGAACATAAAAAACGTACAATTTTAATGGAAGATGGTTGCATTAATGCAGATACATCTTTAGGAGGTTATGATTTATAATGAAAGAATTAATGAGTTGTATAAAGAATTTACCAAAGCATTTTAAAGAATCGCTGGTTAATTTATGGAGAAATGGTGCTATGTCTTTTTCTTCTATCTTTGCCGTAACAATTACTTTATTACTTATTGGTGTTATTAGTGTTTTAGCGTTAAATGTTCAAGATATTTCAGCTAATATTGAAGATGGTGTTCGTATTTATGTTAAGTTGGAAAGATCTATTGATGAAAATGCTGAAAAAGAAGTAGGAACTCAAATCAAAAAAATTAAAGGTGTTGGTTCTGTTACATATTCATCAAAAGATGAAGAATTAAATAAACTTATTGATAAACAAGGTAAAGATGGTAAAGAATTATTTGAATCTTATCGTGAAGATAATCCATTAGGTTCTGCTTATGAAGTAGAAGCTAAAGATCCAACAAAACTTGCAAGCTTAGCTAAAAAAATACAAGATATTCCAAATGTTAACTCTGTTAACTATGGTGGAGATTCTACTCAAAGTATGGTTTCTACATTGAATACTATTCAAAAAGCTGGTTCAGTTTTTATTGTAGGATTAATTATTGTTGCTTTATTTATGATTTCTAATACTATTAAAATCACAATTACTGCGCGTTCTACTGAAATTTCAATCATGAGAATGGTTGGAGCAAGTAACTGGTATATTCGTATTCCATTCATGTTAGAAGGAATGCTTATAGGTTTATTTGGTGCCATTATTCCAATTTTAGTTCTTATTTATGGCTATGGAGCGTTATATAGCTATACAGGTGGTTCATTGATGTCATCAATGCTTGTATTAAAAGCACCAATGCCATTTATTAGAAATTTCTCATTTATTTTAGCTGGTTTAGGTGCTGGAGTAGGTTTGATCGGAAGTTTTGTTTCAATTAGAAGAT
>UQVG01000227.1 GCA_900544435.1 uncultured Erysipelotrichaceae bacterium
TTCTTTTAATTCTACAACAGATGATTCTTGACTGACTTGTGTTAAATCATAATCATCTGTTGTAATATTTTGATTACGCTTGCTCCATAAAATAGATTCATCTTTTTCTAATTTTATAAATGACGAAAATCTTGATTCTAATGAAACATAATTGAAATCTGTTGGCTTATACGTATAATCAACTGATTTAGTTGTATATGTTGTAGCACTTTCTTTAGATGTAAGAACAAATGCATTTTTTATATAAATTGTTTTTGTTTTTAGGTTTTTATATAATGTTGTTCCTTTAGTTGTACGTTTACATGCAGGAATATCATTAAGTTTCAAACGTTTCATTTGTCCATCTTGACTCATAATTAAAACAGAATAATTTTCTAATGGGTTAAAAATATCTATTGCAGCTACTGTATCATCTTTTAAATTTAATGCTTTAATACCTGCAGCCTTTAATCCTACAATCGATACTTCTTGTTCACTATATAACCCTCCATATCCAGCCTTTGTAGCGACAAATACACCTTGATGATCATCCGTAAGTAAAGCATTAAGCATTTCATCGTTTTCTTTCATTTTCATACACATTATTGCTTTTGAATATCTAGAAACTTCAAAATCTTTTAAAAGTGTTCTTTTGATTTGACCATTTTTTGTTGCCATTAAAACATAAAGTGGCAAATTAAAATCTTTAACAAGTATTGTCGAAATAATCTTTTCATCAGACGCTACTTTTACAAGATAACTTACATGTTTACCTAAATCTTTCCATTTAAATTCTTCTATTTTATGAACTGGAATAAATAAATAATTTCCTTTATTGGTAAATAACAATAAATGATTTAAAGTATTTGCATGATGTAAAGAAATAAGAATATCATCATCTTTTTTACCAAATGGAATATTTGCACTTGCTTTCATTGATCTTTGTGAAACACGCTTAATATAACCATCTCTAGTAACAGATACATAAATATCTTCAGAAATAATCATAGCTTTTTCATCAATCTTAATTTCACTAATTTCTTCTTTGATTTGTGTTAAACGAGGCATTGGATATTTTTGTTTAATTTCTTTAAGACGTTTAATAATAACTTGACGTAAAACATCATCACTTTCTAATATTTCATTTAATCTTTGAACACGTTTTTCAAGTTCTGCTTTTTCTTCTTGTAAAGAAACAATATCAGTATTCGTTAATCGGTAAAGTTGTAACATTACAATCGCTTCTGCTTGTTTTTCAGAAAATGCATATTGTTTTATTAAGTTATTCTTAGCATCACTTTTGTCTTTTGATGCACGAATTGTTTTTACAACATCATCCAAAATAGAAATTGCTTTAATTAATCCATCAACAATATGCAAACGTTCATTGGCTTTATTTAAATCATATAAACTTGCTCGTGTTACAACATCAATTTGATGATCAATATACCCATCTAAGATTTCTTCAATTCCCATTAAAACAGGTCTTTTATCTTTAATGGCTACCATATTATAGTTGTAGTTTTTTTGTAAATCCGTATTTTTATAAAAATAATTGAGAGTATTTTGAACATTTACCGTCTTTTTCAAATCAATAACAATTCTCAAACCTTCTCTGTCTGATTCATCTCTTACTTCTAAAATACCATCGATATTCTTATTAAAACGAATCTCATCAATTTTTCTTACTAATTCAGCCTTATTTACTTCATAAGGAATTTCAGTAACCACAATTTGATTCATGTTTTTTTCTTCAATAATTTCAGTTTTTGCTCGAACAATAACCTTACCTTTTCCTTTTTCAAATGCTTTTCTAATACCATCTATTCCTTCTACTATAGCTCCTGTAGGAAAATCAGGCCCTTTGATAAATTCCATTAATTTATCTAAATGACAATGAGGATATTTAATTCGATGAATTGTAGCATCGATAACTTCTTGTAAGTTATGTGGTGGTATATCCGTTGCATATCCTGCAGATATTCCAGTAGATCCATTGACTAAAAGATTAGGATATGCCGCAGGTAAAACTGTTGGTTCATACTCTGTATCATCAAAGTTTAAAGACATTAATACAGTATCTTTATCTAAGTCTCTTAATAATTCACTTGCAATTGGTGAAAGTCTAGCCTCTGTATAACGCATGGCTGCAGCTGGATCGTTATCAATTGATCCGTTATTTCCTTGCATATCAATTAATGGTGCTCTAATCTTCCATTCTTGTGAAAGACGAACCATTGCATCATAAACTGACGTATCACCATGAGGATGATAATTACCTATAACATTTCCTACAGTTTTTGCTGATTTACGATAAGGTTTATTGGCCGTATTGCCTTCTTTATTCATTGAATAAAGAATTCTACGTTGAACAGGTTTTAATCCATCACGTACATCAGGAAGTGCACGTTCTTGAATAATATATTTTGAATATTTTCCAAAGCGATCACCCATGATAGCTTCTAAATTCATTACAATTTTTTTATCAGACATACTGACCTCCTAAATTTGATAATTATCTTCTAATGTAAATTGTACATTTTGTTCAATCCACTCACGTCTTGGTTCAACTTTATCGCCCATCAAAACAGTTACATTACGTTCAACTACAGCTGCATCATCAATTGAAACTTGAATCAATGTTCTCGTTTCTGGATCCATTGTTGTTTCCCACAATTGAGAAGCATTCATTTCTCCTAAACCTTTATAACGTTGAACATTATATCCTCTGCCAATTTTCTTTTTAGCATCTTCAAGTTCATAATCTTCCCAACAATAAATAACTTCTTCCTTTTTCCCGCTTTTTTTAGACACTTTATAAAGTGGTGGAAGTGCAATATAAACTTTTCCTGCTGTAATCAAATCCTTCATATATCGATAGAAGAAAGTTAATAATAATATTTGAATATGTGCACCATCAGTATCAGCATCTGTCATAATAATAACTTTATCATAATGGCTATCTTCAACTTTAAAGTCTGCACCAAATCCAGCACCAATGGTATTGATTAAAGTAGCAAGTTCTTCATTTTTTAAAATATCTTGTAACGATACTTTTTCACTATTTAAAACTTTTCCTCTTAAAGGTAAAATAGCTTGATATTTTCTATCTCGCCCTTGTTTAGCACTACCTCCGGCAGAATCTCCTTCGACTAAATAAAGTTCATTTTTCTTTTTATTTTTAGTTTGAGCAGGAGCTAATTTACCACTTAATATTCTTTCTTGTCTTGCACCTTTTCCTTTTCTTGCAGCTTCTCTAGCCTTTCTTGCTGCATCTCTTACTTGAGCAGCTTTAATCATTTTCTTGACAAGATTATCTGCAATTTCTTTATTTTCTTCTAAGAAATAAGATAATTTTTCATATACAATACTATCTACAATGTTTCTAGCTTCAGGTGTCCCTAATTTAGATTTCGTTTGCCCTTCAAATTGTAAATAATGTTCAGGAACTTTAATAGAAATAATTGCTGAAAGCCCTTCTCGTACATCGTTACCTTCTAAATTTTTATCTTTTTCTTTTAATAGGCCATATTTTCTAGCATAATCATTAAATGTTTTTGTAAGCCCAGATTTAAAACCGGTCTCATGCGTTCCACCATCTCCGGTTCTTACAAGGTTAACAAATGATAATGTTGTTTCTTGATATCCAGAAGTAAATTGTAAAGCAATATCTACTTCCATACCATTTTGTTCACCCTCAATAGAAATTGTTGGATGAAGTACATCTTTATTAGTATTTAAATAATCAATAAATGCTTCTAATCCATTTTCAAAATGGAATTCATCCATTTTTCCAGTTCTTTCATCTTTTAAAACAATTTTGATGCCTTTTAATAAAAAAGCAAAAATTGAGATTGTAAATGAAAACGAACTTCCATTTATTTTATATTTCAATATTGACTATGAAATGTATAAAGAGCCACTGGATGAGAATACAGCATATTTCCATGCAAGCTGGCACAGAGAAAATCCTTGTCAGGGCTGGGGACCAGACCTTCAGACAAACTGTCCGGAAGTTAATAATGTAACCAATTTTAAAGGTGAGAATAACTATACGGTGCTTGACGTAGAAGGAACGGGACATTAT
>UQVG01000228.1 GCA_900544435.1 uncultured Erysipelotrichaceae bacterium
TATCTCAGTAGATTTCTTATGAAGACTGTCGAGACGTTGATTCGCTATTTTTCTATAGATTCTGTTTACTTTTCTCATTTGTTTAAAATAGTTGCTTGATTTTGTTTCATTCTTTTTAGAACCTGCTTTTCGTGAAAGTCTTCTTTGTTGTTTAGCAAGCTTCTTATGACTTTCTCGATAGTATTTATGAACTCCTGCTTTATTCCCATTACTGTCCATATAAAGTCCATCAGATTTATAGTCAAGTCCAATAGCATTTGTACTTGATTTGGAAACAGATGGAATGTCTTCCTGTTCATATTCAAAAAGAACGGAAGCAAAATAGTTACCGACACTATCTTGAGAGACAGTAACAGATTTAAGCTTCCAATCATCTTTAGGCAGCTTATGAATAACAGCTTTGACCATTCCAACTTTAGGAAGCTTTATGACATTTTTACCAATAAGAATATTGTTGTTGGTAAAATTTGTTGTATACGACTTTTTAGATTTTCTTTTGCTTTTGAATTTAGGGAAATGATTTTGTTTTTTAAAAAATCTGTCATAGGCGTCTGCTAAATGAAAAACGGCATTTGAAACAGCAAATTTATCTATTTCTTTGAGAAAATCATAATCTTTTTTTAATGTACGAGTAGCGAACTCATTTGATTTAAGCTTAGAAAGATGGGATTCTCCATCTTTGTATCTTTGTTTTTGTAAGGCAAGTAATTGGTTATAAACAAAACGACAGCAACCAAAAGTTTTTGCAAACATGACTTTTTGTTCATCATTTGGATAGAGTCTATATTTAATTGCCTTGTTACTTTTGTTTGCTTTTGACATATATTTTACCTTCCTTGCGTTTGAATATATTCCTTAATAATATCTACGGTCACCCCACCTGTAGATATCAAACAATAGCTTTGTGACCAGAACATATCCTTCCATAAATGTTTCTTGATTTCTGGATATTCTTTTTTTATAAGTCTACTGCTTGCTGATTTATAAGCATTGATAAATTTAGAAATCTCACTATTAGGCTGCCCTCTGAACAGTATATGAACATGGTCTTTATCGTGATTCCATTCTTCCAACGAAATATTATAATTAAGGCATATGCTTTTAAATATCTCTTTAAGCCGTAATGAGATAGCATCATCAATAACATTATTCCTGTATTTGACACACATAATTAAATGATAATTAAGCATGAACACTGAATGATTATTAGTATCAAGTTCCATAGCAATATCCTTTCTAAAATTAAGTACGACTGAACGTCTTTTATACTTATAATGTATCACAGCTGCACGTCTAAAACAACATCTATTATAAAAACTATAAAAGGAGCTAGATCCCTCCCTACGCTTCGCTTAGAGGAAGGGGATTGCGCTCCTATTTTTGTTCAAATTCAATATATTCTTTATCACTATTAATATAAATTGTTCCTTTCACATCATGATATTCTGTATTTCTTTTAAAATTATATTCTTTATCCCACAAATAGATTTCATCTTTCTTTGTCTTATTTCCACTAAATGAAAGAGTAAAATCACCTTTGTTCTTTTTTTCATTATAACTTTCTAACATAATTCCACCACTAGCATCTTCATCTAAATAGTTTTCAAAGTTCACATCTATATCTAATACTTCCGAATTTGTTTCACCATTTGTTTGTGAAATAAGCTGTGTAGATTGAAGGGTTTGAATAGGAAGATTTATTGTTCCATTAAAATGATCTTCTTCTTTATTTAAAGAAAGTGTATATGTATCTTTATCTGTTTTAAAAATAACTTGTGCTATTGTATTATCTTGATAATTTCTTAAAATCAAATCAACATTTATATTATAACTATCCTTTTTAATATCACTGATATAACCACTAAAATAAGAACAAATAGAATTTGTATCTAGTGAAATTGGTTGATCACCATAAAAGTCATTGATTTGTTGTTGCAACGAAGAATTTGCTTCTTCCAATGCATCCATTCTCTCACTCATCTTAACTGCTACATAACTTTCCATAATAAATGCTAGAAAAATAACAATTCCAAAGATAATAATCATATTTCGATGATTAGTACTTTGATCCGTTTTTATTTTTTTCTTTCATCTAAAAGTTCTTCTAAAGAGATGCCAAAAACATCAGCCATAGCCTTACAACTTTGTATATCAGGTGATGACTGATTACTTTCCCATTTTGATATTGTTTGTCTTGATATATGCAGTAATTTACCTAATTCTTCTTGCGATAATCCCTTCATTTTCCGATATTTTTAAATACGTTCTCCAAGTGTCATATAATCTTTTCTCCTTTTATTCATCATAACATGAAATAAGAAGAAGATATGCTCTAAGGATTAACATTTTGTCTATAAATCTTTACTTTAATAAAAATCAAATATTTAGTACAATTATCTAAAGGAGGAATTCTATGAAATCTAAAATACTCTTTATTTGTTGTTTTATTTTATTATTATGTGGCTGTTCAAAAAAGGAAGACACTAAAACCGAAGAACTTCTTACAAATAATGATATTGGTTTTACAATTATCGTTGAAGATGGTCGTGGAATTACAAAGGATTCTAAGATAAATCATATAAATGATTATATTGGTGATCAGTATATAGAATCAAAAAAGAATAATGATACAGTTTATTATAATGATTCTATTCAAATTACTTTAAATAAAAAGAATAAAGTTAAAAAAGTAGAACTATTTACAGATCATTACCAAGTTGAAGGTAATTTCTACGTTGGTTTAGAAAAAAATAATTTAGATTACGAAAATCACAAAGAAGCGAACAATCAATATATTGCCTATAGTGAAAATAAAACAGTTAAAATGACCTACACGCTTTCAAACAATACAATTACAAAAATCACATTGTCTTAAAAAATAGCTATCATTTGATAACTATTTTTCTTTTAGCTTCTTCATTTTTTCCTCTTTTGCAATCGTTTTAAAAATAATACTTTTACTTGTAGGACTATATGATTCAAAATCTATCTCATGTGCATGCTCATCATATATTGGTGCATCATCCACAATAATCGTTACATTCATACGTAAAATATCATAAATTCTTTTTACTAATTTATTATTGGGATTTAAATTAGGATTTGTTTCAATTCTATAAATAGTACTCTCACTTACTCCTAAGCCCTCTGCAAGCTCTTTTCTAGAAACGCCTCTTTCTATTCTTTTATTCATAATTATCTCATTAACATTCATTATCCGTCACCCTTTTAATTCATGTTAACAATTAAATCGTGCATTTTACGCATTATAAAAGATACCTTCAGGAACGATAACTATTCTTTCATGCACGTTCTATTGACTTTATATTCGTGTCAAATATAAAGTACACTTAAGGAGGTAATTATGATAAACTATTTAATTGAAAAATACTTTACATTGTTAAGCGGGGTAGCTTACTTAGGTGCCTCATCAGAATCAATATTAAATTTATATGAATTCGACAAACCTGAACAATTAAAGAATTTAAACAAATAAGGAAGGTGGCATCATTATGAATATTTTGATATTAGAGGATACAAATACTTTTGTAGAGGAGTTTGTTGATATACTCAAAAATAACAATCTATTCACTGATGCCCATTTCTTTTGTCTAGAGGATCACTTTGAAGAGATTGATAACACAAAAGACTACCAAGTTATTTTTATAGATGTTCATTTAAGTAAATCAATAAATGGTATCAATTTTTCTATAGAGCTTAAAAAGAGGTTTCCCAAAGCACTTATTGTTTTTGTGACCATGAATAACAACTTTGTTCATAAATCTATGGAACTTCAACCATTTTATTTCATTAGAAAAGATCATTTAAATGAAGACATGTCTATCTTCTTTAAAATGTTTAAAGAACATTTAGAAAATACAAGTTTTATTGTCATTAACGCTAGAGAAAAACATGTACGTATTAATACAAGTGATATTATCTACATAGAAGCTGATGGTCATTACTTAAAAATTGTCACACTAGATGGTGAATATAAATTTAAAGAAAAGCCTAACTCAAGATAAATGTTGGTAATGACACCTAATAATGTCAGTCTAACT
>UQVG01000229.1 GCA_900544435.1 uncultured Erysipelotrichaceae bacterium
TGCTCAAAAAGCAGATGTTGTATGTCGTTATGCTGGAGGTAACAATGCAGGTCATACAATCGTTTATGGTGGTAAGAAATTTGCATTAAAATTAATACCATCAGGAATTTTCTCAGGACACGAAGTTATCATGGGAAATGGGATGGTTGTTAATCCTAAAGCATTCTTAGAAGAAGTTAAATATTTAAATGATGGTGGTATTGATACAAGCAAAATTAGAATTTCAGATCGTTGTCATGTAATTTTACCTTATCATCTTGAAATTGATGAATTACAAGAAAAAAGAAAAGGTGATAAAAGTATCGGAACTACAAAAAGAGGTATTGGACCTGCTTATGTAGATAAATATAGCCGTATTGGTATTCGTATGGGAGAATTCATTGATGAAGAATTATTCTTAGAAAGATTAAAAGAAACTTTCCCAATGAAAGTCGCTGAATATCCTGAATTAAAAGATATGTTTACAGTAGAAGGTATCTTTGAAGAATACAAAGAATACGCTAAAATTATTAAACCTTTAGTATGTGATACAGGTATGTTATTAGATCAATATTTACGTGAAGATAAAAAAGTTTTATTTGAAGGAGCTCAAGGAGCTATGTTAGATATTGATTATGGTACTTATCCATTTGTTACATCTTCACATCCAGGTGCTAATGGGGTATCTGAAGGAGCTGGTATTGGACCTTTATATATCAAAGAAGCAATCGGAATCATTAAAGCTTATACAACTCGTGTTGGATCAGGACCATTCCCAACTGAATTAAATGATGCAACAGGTGATTTAATCAGAGAAAGAGGACATGAATATGGTACTGTAACTGAACGTCCTAGAAGAACTGGTTGGTTTGATGCGGTTGTTGTTAACCAATCAAGAAGAATGTCTTCTTTAACAGGTATTTCTTTAATGTTATTAGATGTTATGAGTGGATTTGATACAATTAAAATCTGTAAAGCTTATAAATTAGATGGTAAAGAAATTTATGGTTTACCTGCAACTGTTAAAGATATTGAAAGATGTGAACCTGTTTATGAAGAATTACCAGGATGGCAAGAAGATATTACACATGTAAAATCTTTTGAAGAATTACCTGTAAATTGTCAAAACTATATTCGTAAAATTGAAGAACTTGTTCATTGTCCAGTAAGAATGTTCAGTGTTGGACCAGATAGAGAACAAACTGTTGTTTTAAAAGATATTGAATTTTAATAAAGGAGGTCTTTCATGAAAAGAGAATTAGTTATTGTCATGGATTTCGGTGGGCAATATAACCAATTAGTTGCACGTCGTGTTCGTGAATGTAATGTTTATTGTGAGATTTATTCTTATAAAACACCTTTAGAAAAAATTAAGGAAATGAATCCTAAAGGAATCATTTTAACTGGTGGACCAAATAGTTGCTATTTAGAAGATTCACCAACTTATTCTAAAGAATTATTTGAATTAGGTATTCCTGTATTAGGATTATGTTATGGTGCTCAATTAATGCAACATGTTTTAGGTGGTAAAGTTGAAAGAGCAGATGTAAGAGAATATGGTAAATCAATTTTATTAGTTGATCAACCTGAATCTAAGATTTTAAAGGGTGTTCCTGAAACTTCTACAGTTTGGATGTCACATTTTGATTATATTTCAAAAACAGCACCTGGATTTGAAATTACAACACATACAAAAGATTGCCCAGTAGCATCTTGTGAAAATAAAGAAAAAGATTTATACGCTATTCAATTCCATCCAGAAGTTTTACATAGTGAATATGGTAAAACAATGCTTTCTAACTTTGTATTAAATGTATGTAATTGTGCTGGTGATTGGCGCATGGATTCTTTCGTTGAAGAACAAATCAAAGCTATCAAAGAAAAAGTTGGTGATGGTAAAGTATTATGTGCTTTATCAGGTGGTGTTGATTCATCTGTTGCGGCAGTATTACTTTCTAAAGCAATCGGTAATCAATTAACTTGTGTCTTTGTTGATCATGGTTTACTTCGTAAAAACGAAGGGGATGAAGTAGAAGCTGTTTTTGGACCTGATGGAAATTATGAATTAAATTTCATTAGAGTAAATGCTCAAGAAAGATATTACGAAAAGCTAAAAGGTGTTACTGAACCAGAAGCTAAACGTAAAATCATTGGTGAAGAGTTTATTCGTGTTTTTGAAGAAGAAGCAAAGAAAATTGGAGCAGTTGATTTCTTAGTACAAGGAACAATTTATCCAGACGTTGTTGAAAGTGGTCTTGGTGGAGAATCTGCCGTTATTAAATCACATCATAATGTTGGTGGATTACCAGATCATGTTGATTTTAAAGAAATTATTGAACCATTACGTGATTTATTTAAAGATGAAGTACGTAAAGTTGGTTTAGAATTAGGAATTCCTGAATACTTAGTATTTAGACAACCATTCCCAGGACCAGGTCTTGGTATTCGTATCATTGGTGAAGTTAATGCTGAAAAGGTAAGAATCGTTCAAGATGCTGATGCAATTTATAGAGAAGAAATCGCTAATGCTGGATTAGATCGTTCAATCGGTCAATACTTCGCAGCTCTTACAAACATGCGTTCTGTAGGAGTTATGGGTGATGAAAGAACTTATGATTATGCAATCGCCTTACGTGCGGTTAATACTATTGATTTCATGACAGCAGAAGCTGCAGAAATTCCATATGAAGTATTAAATAAAGTTATGTCACGTATTATAAATGAAGTTCGTGGGGTAAATAGAGTAATGTATGATATTACAAGTAAGCCACCAGGAACTATTGAGTTTGAATAATAAAAACGGTTAAAAGTGCTCATTTTATGGGCACTTTTTCACTAAAAATATTTTCAAAATGTTCTCAAAATTTACTTTTTGTCATTTCTTTGCTGTTATAATCGTAAAAAAGCTCAGAGTATATAAATTAATGAAAGATTTAAAGTCTAGATATAAACTAATAAAGAGTATATTATTAGATATTAAATGTTATGTCGCATTTCATAGATGTATTTTTCTATAAAATGAAGTATAATGACTACTAAAGGAGTGTATTTATGAGTATTACAATTACACAAATCGCTAAACTTGCAGGTGTTTCAAGAGGTACTGTTGATCGTGTTATTCATCAACGTGGACGAGTTGCTCCTGAAGTAGAAAAGAAAATACGTGATATTATGGAAGAAAATGATTATCATCCAAATATGTTAGGAAGAGCATTGGCTGTTTCTAAAACACCACTTACAATAGGAATGATTATGATTGAAAAAGGAAATCCTTTCTTTCAGTTGATTCATTCAGGGATGAAAGAAGCAATGTCTCAATTTAGAGATTATCCAATTTCAGTTGATTTTAGACATATTAAGGGTGTGGATGAAGATGAATATTTAAATGTACTTGATGAATTAGAAAGTAAAGTAAATGCTTTAATTATAGCAGGATTACAAACACCACGAATTATTGAAAAAGTAAATCAAATTGTAAAAAAAATTCCTGTGATGACTTTAAATATTGATTTAGAAGATTCTCATAGAATTGGCTTTATTGGAATTGATGATTATAAAGCAGGGACTTGTCTTGCAGGATTAACAAGTGATTTGACAAGACCAGGAGAAAATGTGTTGATTCTTTCTGGTTCAAAAACAGTACATTCACAATCACAAAGAGTTAAAGGATTTCTTGATATCATGAAACACTATCCAGAGATTTTACTAAGTGATGTCATTTATACAAAAGATGAACTAGATATATCAAATAGACTTTTAAAAGATGCAATTTCAAAGAAAAAATATAAAACAATTGTCATGGTAGATTCGTGGCTTGCAAACGCTGGAGAAGTTGTCACACAAGCGGGTTATGATGATATTAATATTTTAGGATTTGACTTAATGCCACAAAATAAAGAAGCATTGAAAAAGGGAAAAGTTACTTATATCATTGATCAAAGTGCTTATATGCAAAGCTATGAATGTGTACATAAAGTATGCGAACATTTGATTTATGGTATAGAACTTCCAAAAGGGAAAACATATCTTCCTATTCATATTTATAATAAGTATAATTTAGAGTGATTTCTTTA
>UQVG01000230.1 GCA_900544435.1 uncultured Erysipelotrichaceae bacterium
GATAAATTGAGGGTAGTGTATTTACGCTATTTAATATAGATTTTTGACACTACCATATATCCAAGGAGGAGATATTATGAAAAAAATATTTAAATTTGTTATGACGGTTGTTGTTTCTTTATGTTTATCATTTTCTTTTTCAATACCTGTTTTTGCTAGTGAAAGTAGCGAAACTGATATTATTAATGAAATGATTAGCTATTACAGTGCTTATCAAAGTACAGCAAAAACAGATATTCAAAGATTAGTTGAAAAATTAAAAGCTCTTAATTCAACTAAAGGGGAAGAATGGGAAAAAATCATGGAATATTGGGATTATGTCAATAGTGATATGAATGTCAATGTTGGTGTTTTACCAGATGGTTTACCTAATGATGATAGTTTATGCATTACTGTCTTAGGATTTGCTTTAAATGATGATGGAACAATGAAAGATGAGCTTGTAGGAAGATTACAAACTGCACTTGCAAGTGCACAAAAATATCCAAATGCCTATGTAGCTGTTACAGGTGGTGGAACTGCTAAAAATAATCCAGATGCAACTGAAGCAGATCAAATGGCAGCATGGATGATTGCAAATGGATTAGATGAAAATAGACTTATTGTTGAAAATAAATCTAAATCTACAGTTCAAAATGCTCAATTTACATATGCTATTTTAAGAGAAAAATATCCAACAATAAAATCATTAGCTATCGTTACAAGTGATTATCATGTTCAAAGAGGATGTTTATTATATTATTCTCAATTATTACTTTCAGCCTATGATGCAGGGGACAATTTATTAGATGTTATTAGTAATGCTGGTTACAAAGCAGGACATGAAGGCTATGAAAGTATTTCATTACAAGCTATGGGATTAAAACAAATTGCAGGTATTGCGGAAGCTAATAAAGAAGCTGTTAAAAAAGATGAAACAGTAACACCTACTACAGAAGATAATGTAACGAATAAAATAAATAATAATAAAAAATCTCAAAAAACAACAGCTGTAAAAACAGGAGATAGTACATCTATAGGTACTTATTCATTATTTGCATTTTTAAGTGTTTTACTAACAGTTATGTTAAAGAAATATAGATTTGAATAAACATAATAAAAAAACGATTTGAAATAATACATCAAATCGTTTTTTTGTTTTAAATATGATCAATTATTTCATCTAAATCAATACCTAATTGAAACCCTAATGAAAAATAGTCATCAATTGTATTTTGGTAATCTTGACTAGAATAAGTTGATGAAACATTCAACATAGATTGATAAATTTTTAAAAATAAGTCTTCTAAAGATAAACGATTAGGAATTTCAGTATGATTTTTAATAGTATCAATTCTTAATTCATAACCAATAGACATTAACATTTTTAAACCGTCTAAATAATGTTCTAATAGTTCATCGTGATGAATAGCTTCTTCTTTTTCCCAAAAGATAAAACATCTTGAATCCTGACAAACTTCTCCTAAATCATGTAAGAAAGATAATGTTTTTTGCTTAAGTCGAGCGACATTTAAAATTTCATTTTTGTTTACTTGTAATTCTTTATTTACGTAAACTTGATACATTTTAGATAAATCATTCATAAAAATCACCTCGACTTTATTATACCACGAAATATGAACTAGGTTTGAATTTGACATCAAATATATCACTATATATAATATTCAAGATTTAAAGGAGGATGAAATTATGCAAAAAATTTGGATATGCGGTGCCAAAGGACAAATTGGGCAAGCAATCAATGAAATTATTGATAAGCTTGAATTTAAAGTTCTTGATACTGACATAGACGACTTGGATATTACAGATACAGATGAGGTTTTACGTTTTGGAGAAATGAATAGACCGGATATTATTATTAACTGTGCAGGACTTACAAATATAGAAGAATGTGAAAATGATATTTCTAAAGCTTATAAAGTTAATGCTTTAGGTGCTAGAAATTTATCTATTATTGCTAGAAAGTTAGAAGCTAAATTGGTTCATATTTCTACAGATGATGTTTTTGATGGGAAAAGTGATCAACCTTATAATGAGTTTGATGAAACAAGACCACAAACAGCTTATGGTAAATCTAAATTAGCTGGGGAACAATATGTTAAAGAATTTACTTATAAGCATTTTATTATTAGAAGTACATGGGTCTATGGTTTGGGAAATAATTTTATTAATGATTTATTAGAAAAAGTAAATAAAGGTGAAACTCTAGCAATTGCCTCTGATCAATTTGGATCACCTACAAGTGCTAAAGAACTTGCACGTTTTATTTTACATTTAATTGATACAAATGAATATGGAACATATCATGCAACAAATAAAGGGGTATGTAGTCGATATGAATTCGCTCATGAGATTTTAAAACTTACAGGAAAAGAAGCTCAAATGAAGGCAGTACCTACTCATTTATCTGATTTTTCTAAAGTTAGACCAGCTTATTGTGTCTTAGATAATTTTATTATGTCAATGACACCAGTTTATACTTTTCCTTCATGGAAAGAATCTTTAAAAGAATATTTTAAAGAAAGGGGTCTATATAATGAAAAATAAAAAGAAGTTAGGTTTAACAACTTTGATCTTTATAGCACTTATTGCTGGTGCGATTACAGGAATTATTATTAATTATTGTATTCCTAGTAATAAAATCGTTGATGATTTTATTGTTAGTGGTTTATTTTATGTTGTAGGACAAGGATTTATACGTTTAATGCGTATGTTAGTTGTACCACTTGTCTTTTGTTCAATTGTTTGTGGAAGTATGGCAGTAGGAGATACTAAAAAATTAGGAGCTGTAGGACTGAAAACAATGTTTTTTTATCTATGTACGACAGCACTTGCCGTTGTTGTTGCTTTATGTATCGCTAATGTTATTAATCCAGGTATTGGTTTAGATATGTCAGCAATTAAAATCACTTCAAAAGTAACAGAGTCAACACAAGCAACAAGTGTGACAGAAACATTGTTAAATATTATTCCAACAAATATTTTTGAATCACTTGCAAATGGAACAATGTTACAAATTATCTTGTTTGCGCTTATTTTAGGTGTTATTCTTGCAAATATGTCAGATCGTGTAGATATTGTTAAAAACTTCTTTAGTCAATTTAATGATATTATGATGGAAATGACAATGGCTGTTATGAAGTTAGCACCAATAGGTGTTTTCTGTTTGATTTCTAAAACATTTGCAGAAATAGGTTTTGATGTTTTTATTCCATTATTAAAATATATGTTCTGTGTATTACTTGCTTTAGGTGTTCAATGTTTTGGTGTTTATATGTCAATGTTAAAGATTTTTTCAGGATTAAATCCAATTATCTTTATTAAAAACTTTTTCCCAGTAATGGCTTTTGCCTTTTCAACATCAACATCCAATGCAACAATTCCAATGAATATTGATACTTTAGCTGAAAAAATGGGTGTTTCTAAAAAGATATCATCCTTTACAATTCCATTAGGTGCAACAATCAATATGGATGGAACATCCATCATGCAAGGTGTTGCGGTTGTCTTTACAGCTCAAGCCTTTGGAATTCATCTATCTATGATGGATTATGCTACAGTTATTGGAACAGCAACGCTTGCTTCAATAGGAACAGCAGGGGTACCAAGTGTTGGATTAATTACACTTACCATGGTCTTTAATTCCGTTGGTTTACCAGTAGAAGGAATTGCTTTAATTATGGGAATTGACCGTATCTTAGATATGACAAGAACAGCTGTTAATATTACTGGAGATGCCGTATGTACAACAGTTGTTGCTTCAATGAATAAAGCAGTTGATCGAGATATTTATTATGGTAGAAAATAATTAAAAATTAATTAAATGAACCAAATAGGTTAAACTAATCACTTATTTAGTTCATTTTTTTGTTATAAGTTATAAAGAGTTACATTACATGCGTTATTTCAAAAATTAAATTTAAATGATAAAATATATACATATATAATAAATATTTTGTAATTAATGAGGAAGGTGTTATTTATGAAAGGATCAGAATTAAGATTAATAGAATACATGGAAGGATCTAAAAAAAGATTTA
>UQVG01000231.1 GCA_900544435.1 uncultured Erysipelotrichaceae bacterium
CAAAATGCGATGATTAAAAAAGAAAATAGTATTGAAAAGACATGTAAAAAAACATTTTGTTATTTTTTGTTAAAAGAATTAAAAATGACATGGAAAAGTTCTTTTATCGTTGTACAGGTATTATTTTTAGCACTGTTAAGTATTTTACTAACACTTTCTCTTACACAATCAGCTAATAAACAAATTCATGAACAACTAGAACAAATTATTCCTTCTACAACGATTATGTTAAAAAAGAAAAATAATCATTTATTAACTCAAGAAGATATCAATCAAATTTATCATCAAAAAATCATATATCGTTTTTTACAAAATGATCAAATAGATTTTTTAGGTGTTTCTACTTCAAAAAAATATCAGACAGAAAAAACATTGTATATCTCTGATTATATTCAAAAGCCAAAAAATAAAATACAAGGGAAAATCATCCAAAATGATCAAGAAATTATACTGTCTAAATCTACCTATGATCAATTATTATATATTTCAAAGAAAAAAAGTTTAATAAATAAAAATGTTTATTTGTTTTTTGAATATTTAAATCAAATACGATCTTATAAGGTTAAAATCGTAGGAATTGAAGATAAAGAAACTATTATGGAAACAATCTATTTCAATGAATATGCTATGAGTCATATGATTAAAGAACTTTATCAAATAGAAAAAGGACAAACAGCTTTTATACAAGTAGAAGATAAAAGACTTTTAAAAGATTTAAAAAATAAATATCCACAATATCAATTTAAATTGGCTAATAGTTCATTATCTATAACAATTGATGAAAAATTTCAACAAATTGAATGGATTTTAATATGTTTTAGTTCATTAGCTGTCGTAACGGCATGTTTTTTATTGGGAATTGTTTTATATTTAACAGTTATTAAAAGAAAAAGATATTTTGCTATTTTACAAACATTAGGGGCTTCAAAACAACAAATTATTTTAATTGTTTTATTTCAAGGAATATGGATTTCACATTTTGCGTTTATAGAAGCTTATTTTGTTTTAAAACAATTATTTATCTTAGCTAATATGTTTATTCAAAAAGGCATTTCTAATTTGATTGAGGAATTTTTTATAATACCTCAAGATATGGTTTTAGTTGTTTTTATGGTAATGTGTGTTTTAACATTTATTTGCTGTTTGATACCTATAAGGAAAGCACAACAAATAGAAATAGTAGAAGCGTTAAAGAGTTGAAAAGTTTTTTATTGCATATAGCTTACGATGTGGTATAATAGAAAAGCAAAATCAATGAATAGGAGTACTAGCAAATCCCCTATATTTAGAGAGTCAGTGGTTGGTGAAAACTGATTATAGTATTTGTGAACTCGCCTAGGAGATGTATTTTTGAATAAAGTAAAAAATATCGTAGAACTGCGTTAAAGTTTTGAGGTGCTAGGATTGTATTCTAGAACTAAGGTGGTATCGCGTTAAAATTAGCGTCCTTAGATAGGGACGCTTTTTTATATTTAAGGAGGAAAAAATATGCCGTTCGATCACACAAAAATAGAGCCAAAATGGCAAAAATATTGGGATGAAAACAAAACATTTAAAACTGATTGTTATGATGATTCTAAACCTAAATATTATTGTATGGATATGTTCCCATATCCATCAGGAAATGGTTTACATGTAGGACATCCTGAAGGATATACTGCAACAGATATCGTATCAAGAATGAAAAGAATGCAAGGATATAATGTATTACATCCAATGGGATTTGATTCATTTGGATTACCTGCTGAACAATTTGCAATTCAAACAGGACATCATCCTGCAGAATTTACAAAGAAAAATATTGATGTTTTTAGAAAACAAATTAAATCATTAGGATTTTCTTATGATTGGGATCGTGAAATTGCAACAAGTGATCCAGAATATTATAAATGGACACAATGGATTTTTACAAAATTATATGATCAAGGATTAGCTTATATTGATGAAATTCCAGTTAACTGGTGTCCAGAATTAAAAGCTGTTCTTGCTAATGAAGAAGTTATTGATGGTAAAAGTGAACGTGGTGGATATCCTGTTATCCGTAAACCAATGCGTCAATGGGTTTTAAAAATTACTGAATATGCTGAAAGATTATTAGCTGATTTAGATGACTTAGATTGGCCAGAAGCAACAAAACAAATGCAACGTAATTGGATTGGAAAATCTATTGGTGCAAATGTTGATTTTAAAATTGATGGAACAAATAAAGTGTTTACTGTTTTTACAACACGTTGTGATACATTATTTGGAGCAACATACTGTGTTATGGCGCCTGAACATCCATATGTTGAAGAAATTACAACAGACACACAAAAAGCAGCAGTTGAAGCTTACAAAGAAAGTTGTGCAAGTAAATCTGATCTAGAAAGAACAGAACTTAATAAAGATAAAACAGGAGTCTTTACAGGAGCTTATGCAATTAATCCTGTAAATGGTAAAAAAATTCCAATTTGGATCTCTGATTATGTACTTGCAAGTTATGGTACAGGAGCAATCATGGCTGTTCCAGCTCATGATGACCGTGACTATGAATTTGCTAAAAAATTCGGTATTGAAATCATTCCAGTATTAGAAGGTGGAAATATCGAAGAAGAAGCTTATACAGAAGATGGTGTTCATATTAACTCTGAATGGTTAAATGGTCTTGGAAAACAAGAAGCTATTGATAAAATGGTAGATTGGTTACAAGAACATCATTGTGGACAAAAGAAAGTGTCTTATAAATTAAGAGACTGGTTATTCTCAAGACAACGTTATTGGGGTGAACCAATTCCAATCGTTCATATGGAAGATGGTACAATGCGTACAGTTCCTGTAGAAGAACTTCCATTGGAATTACCAGCAACTAAAAACTTCCAACCTCATGATAGTGGTGAATCACCACTTGCTAACTGTGAAGATTGGTTAGAAGTTGAAATTGATGGACAAAAAGGACGTCGTGAAACAAATACAATGCCTCAATGGGCTGGATCTTGTTGGTATTATATTCGTTATATTGATCCACATAACAGTGAACAAATTTGCGATCCAAAATTATTAGATAAATGGTTACCAGTTGATTTATATGTAGGTGGGGCAGAACATGCTGTATTACACTTATTATATTCTCGTTTCTGGCATAAAGTTCTTTATGATTGTGGAGTTGTTAAATGTAAAGAACCATGGCAACGTTTAGTACACCAAGGTATGATTTTAGGGGATAACAATGAAAAAATGTCTAAATCAAGAGGAAATGTTGTAAATCCTGATGATATCGTGGCTAGTCATGGTGCTGACTCACTTCGTTTATATGAAATGTTCATGGGACCACTTGAAGCTTCACTTCCATGGTCAACAAATGGATTAGATGGTTCTCGTAAATGGTTAGATCGTGTTTACCGTTTAATGATTGAAACTGGTAAATTATCTGATGAAAATGATCATAGTTTAGATCGTGTATATCATCAAACAGTTAAAAAAGTTACTGATGATTTTGAAAAATTAGGTTTCAATACAGCTATTTCACAAATGATGATTTTCATTAATGAATGTTATAAAGCTGAACATGTTTATAAAGAATATGCTGAAAACTTTATTAAAATGCTTTCATGTATTGCACCTCATATCTGTGAAGAAATGTGGCAACAATTAGGACATAATGATTCAATTGCTTATGAACCATGGCCAACTTATGATGAAAAAATGTTAGTTAGTGATACTGTTCAAATGGGTATCCAAGTGAATGGTAAATTAAGAGCTAAAATTGAAGTTGCTAAAGATGCAGATGATGAAGCAGTTAAAGAATTAGCATTTGCCCAAGAAAACGTTAAAGCACATACTGATGGTAAAAATATTGTTAAAGTAATTGTGGTTAAAAATAAAATTGTAAACATTGTCGTTAAGTAAAATGTTGTAAATGTTTAAGTAGAGATACTTCTCAAAAGCCTTGAAAAATCAAGCTTTTTGAAAAAAAGTGGGCTCCGTGTCAATAGTGGAGGGGCTTAAGAGATAGCGAAAGCTATCTCTTTTCT
>UQVG01000232.1 GCA_900544435.1 uncultured Erysipelotrichaceae bacterium
AGGAGTCAATTTTGTTGGGTTAAAAGATGTTGGAGACCCTATTGAACTTGCTAAAAAATATGACGTACAATGTGCAGATGAAGTTGTCTTTTTGGATATTACAGCTTCTTATGAAGATAGAGGCATTATGAAAGATATTATTGAACGCGGGGCTTCAGAACTAACAATTCCTCTAGCAGTAGGAGGTGGAATTAGAACATTAGATGATTTTAGAATGATTCTTGCCTCAGGTGCTGATAAAGTTTCTGTTAATTCTGCAGCAATTGCTAATCCTCAACTAATTAAAGAAGCAGCTGATGAATTTGGGGTTCAATGTGTAGTAATTGCTATTGATGCCAAAAAAAGAGAAGACCAAAGTGGATGGGATGTCTACGTTAAAGGTGGAAGAGAAAATACAGGTTTAGATTTAATTGAATGGGTAAAAAAATGTGAAAGTTTAGGTGCTGGAGAAGTATTGCTTACTTCGATGGATGCTGACGGAACTAAAGCAGGTTATGATATTGAAATGCTTAATGCTGTTTGTAAGGCTGTTGATATTCCAGTTATTGCTTCAGGTGGTTGTGGAAGTATTCAAGATATTGTTGATGTTTTTGAAAAAACAAATGTTGATGCAGCATTAGTGGCTTCACTTTTCCACTTTAATGAAGCAACTGTTGAAGATGTAAGAAATGAATGTAAAAAACATGGTATAAATGTAAGGAGAATAAGATAATGCGACCAGATTTTAATAAAATGGAATTAATTCCAGCAATTGTCCAAGATTATCAAACAAAAGAAGTATTAATGTTAGCTTATGTCAATGAAGAAGCTTATGATAAAATGTTAGAACTTAAACAAACTGTTTTTTATTCAAGAAGCAGACAAAAGTTATGGCATAAAGGAGAAGAATCAGGACATTTTCAAGATATTAAAGGAATGTATTTAGATTGTGATTTAGATACTTTATTGATTTATGTCAAACAAACAGGAGCGGCTTGTCATACTGGGGCTTATTCATGCTTCTTTAATGAAGTACAAGCTTATGATGCAAGAGATATTTTTAGAGAATTAGAAAAAACAATTGCTGATCGTAAGATTCATCCAGTTGAAAAATCTTATACAAATTACTTATTGAATGAAGGGGTTGATAAGATTTGTAAAAAAGTGGGTGAAGAGGCAAGCGAAACAATTATTGCAGCAAAAAATGATAATAAAGAAGAATTGGTTGGAGAAATATCTGATTTATTATTCCACACTTTTGTTTTAATGAATGATCGAGGTGTCAGTTTAGAAGATATTCAAAATAAACTTAAAGAAAGACATCAAGTAACTGGAAACAAAAAAGAATTTCATACAAGAGGAGATTATTAAATCTTCTCTTTTTATGTTTCATATTATGAAAAAATGTAAACGAATACATAAAAATGAATATAATAGTAATCAATGATAAAGGAGGAATTCAAATGGGATTTAAAGAAGGATTTTTCTGGGGAGGAGCAACAGCTGCAAACCAATATGAAGGTGGATGGAATGAAGGTGGACGAGGTCCAGCTTTAACAGATTTTACAACAGGTGGAAGTGTTAAAGAACCAAGAAAAGTAACTTGGATCGATAAAGATGGAAACGCTCATGCAACACCACAAGTTCATTTTGATGATGCTTTACCAGAAGGCGGAGATCATTATGCATGTTTAGATGATTATCTATATCCAAATCATGAAGGTACAGATTTCTATCATCATTATAAAGAAGATATTAAATTATTTGCAGACATGGGATTCAAGATGTTTAGAATGTCTATTTCTTGGTCTAGAATTTATCCTCATGGAGATGAAGAAACACCTAATCAAGAAGGTATTGAATTCTATAGAGATGTCTTTAAAGAATTAAGAAAATATAATATTGAACCATTAGTTACAATTCATCACTTTGATACACCAATCTATTTAGTAGAAAAATATGGAGATTGGCAAGATCGTCAATACATTGAATTCTTTGTAAAATACTGTAAAACAGTCTTTACAGAATACAAAGGACTTGTTAAATACTGGCTTACATTTAATGAAATCAATAACACTTTAAATGTTATCAATATGTTTGGTGATGGAACAACTGATGAAGATTACAAAAAACGTTTAACGCACTTACATTATCAATTTGTGGCAAGTGCAAAAGCTGTTAAATTAGGGCATGAAATTGATTCTGAAAATAAAATTGGATGTATGCTTGGAGGAGCAATCACATATCCACATACATGTGATCCAAAAGACATGTTATTAAATCAACAAACAATGGAAGAAAACTTCTGGTATTGTGGAGATGTTCAATGCTTTGGTGCTTATCCTCCATTTGCAAAGAGAATTTGGAAAGAACATAACATTACAGATTTAGATATCACTGAAGAAGATTTAAAAGTCTTAAAAGAAGGTGTTGTTGATATGTTTACATATAGTTACTATATGACAAACAATGTGACAACTCATGAAACAGAAGATACAGTACAAGGTAACTTTGCGGCAGGTATTCGTAACCCATATTTAACTTATTCAGATTGGGGATGGGCTTTAGATCCATTAGGACTTCAATATTCATTAGAAAAAATCTATGACCGTTATAGAATTCCACTAATGGTCGTAGAAAATGGACTAGGTGCTTATGATACAGTAGAAGAAGATGGATCAATCCATGATGATTATCGTATTGATTACTATAGACCACATATTGAAGCAATGTCAGCTGCTTGTGATAATGGAGTTGATTTAATTGCTTATACAACATGGGGATGTATTGATTTAGTTTCTGCTGGAACTGGAGAAATGAGAAAACGTTATGGTTTCATTTATGTAGATAAACATGATGATGGAACTGGAGATTTATCAAGAAGACCAAAAGATTCATTCTATTGGTATAAAAAAGTGATAGAATCAAACGGAACTGATTTAGATTAATTTAACAGATAATTTATGAATAAGAGAAAATAGAAATATTTTCTCTTATTTGTTATAATAAGGAAAAATGGAGGATAAAATATGAGAGTTATAGATTATCATATGCATACACATTTTTCAGGGGATAGTGAGGCAAATCCTAGAGAACATGTTTTAAAAGCAATAGAAATGAATTTAGATGAAATCTGTTTTACAGATCATCGTGATTTTGATTATCCAATAGATTCTTTTGAATTAGATATTGAAAATTATTATCAAGAAATTCAAAGTTTAAAAGAAGAATTTAAAGATCAAATAAAAATTAAATGGGGTATTGAAATGGGATTGGATTTAGATCATCAAGAAGAAATTGAAAATTTAATTCAACAATATCCTTTTGATTTTGTTATTGGATCTATTCATGTGATTCATCATACAGAATTTTATTATGGTGAATTTTTTAAAGGAAAAACCAAGGAACAAGCACATCGTGAATTTTTTGAAGAAACATTAAAATGTGTAAAAGCTTTCGATTGTTTTAATGTTTTAGGCCATTTAGATTATATTGTAAGATATGGACCTTATGAGGATAAAACTGTTGATCATCAAAAATATCAAGATATTATAGATGAAATCTTTAAAACACTTATTCAAAAAGGAAAAGGTATTGAAGTCAATACATCGGGATATCGAGATTTAAAAACATGTGGATTTCCTAATTTCGAACAGGTACAACGTTACTATGATTTAGGAGGACGTATTATTACCATTGGTACTGATAGTCATACAAGTGATCGGGTTGGTGAAAATTGTTTAAATGTAGCAAAAAAATATCAGGAAATTGGTTTTGACGATGTCAGTACATTTACGCAAAGAAAAAGAGATTAACACAATGTTCTTTTTTTCTAGATGTGGTATAATATAGAAACAAAAGGAGTGAAGAAGTATGGAATTATATACTAAAGAAAGTTTAAAAGAAGTTATTGAAAAATCAAAAGATGAATTTTATATGCCAAAGGCACTATTTGATCATTATAAAAGTTTAAGATTAGAAACAAAACTTGCTTATGTTTCAATTCTAGAAACAATGAAAAATAAA
>UQVG01000233.1 GCA_900544435.1 uncultured Erysipelotrichaceae bacterium
GCTATTCAACAAATCAAAGATAGAAAATACGATTTTGAATTAACTGGAAAAGTTATTTATATAGGGTTAGCACATCATGGAAAAGATGTTGTTATGAAATGGAAAGAAAAAAATAATGTATAGAGGGTACTTCTCATACATTATTTTTTTATGTAAGCACTTGCATATATTGTCTAAAAGTATTATGATTAATTTAAGAAATGTGCACGAGCACATGCATGGTGTGTGCGCACACATAGGAGGGATATAATATGGAAACAATGAAAGCGATTATTTATGAAGATGTTGGAAAGTTTAGTGTAAAACAAGTACCTGTTCCTAAAGTAGAAAAGAGTACAGACTTATTATTAAGAGTAGATGCTTGTTCTATTTGTGGAACAGATGTTCACATTTTATCTACACCACCAGGAGTTGATGCAAAGAAAGGAATTATTCTTGGTCATCAAATGGTAGGAACAATTGTAGATAAAGGACCTGATGTTAAGGGTTATGATATTGGAGATCGTGTTGTTATTGATAACAATGTTCCTTGTGGACATTGTGAAGAATGTCAAACAGGCCACTATAATACATGTTTGAATATGAATGGTAAGGGTGTAGATGACGATGGTGTCTTTGCACAATATTGTGTATTCCCAGCTAGTTGTGCAACAAAAGTACCTGCTTCTTTGCCAGATGATCTTGCTGTTTTTTGTGAACCTGTAAATTGTTGTATGGGTGGTATTAAAAAACTTGGAACAATGCTTCCTGGACAAACAGCTGTTGTATTAGGTGGAGGACCTATTGGACTTTATTATATGAAATTATTACAACTTAAGGGTGCTGGTAAAGTTATTGTTTCTGAGGTATCAGATTTTAGAAAGAAATATGCAGAAGATATGGGAGCTTATAAAGTTGTTAATCCACTTAAAGAAGATCTTGCTGCTTATGTAAAGAAAGAAACAAATGGCTATGGTGCTGATATCGTTATTGATGCTGTTGGTACATTATTAAATGATGCTCTAGCATGTGTAAGACGTTCAGGAACAATTCTTTTATTTGGTTTAAATGGTAATGCAAAACAAACAATCTGCCAAAGTGATATTGCTATGAATAATTTATCTATTTTAGGTAGCTACATTGGACATTTCACATTTGAACCAACTGTTCGTTTATTAGATAGTGGTATTGTTGATTTTAGAAATATGATTACTCATCGTTTAACTTTAGATGATTTTGGTATTGGATTAGATGCAATGCGTAAAGGTGAAGCCTTAGAAGTTGTTTTATATCCAAATAAGGAGAGTGTTGAATAATGAATCTATTAATTGCACTTATTCCAGCAATATGCTGGGGGTTAAATCCGACAATCGTAGGTAAAATTGGTGGTAAACCAATTCAACAACAATTAGGGACAGCACTTGGTGCAACACTCTTTGCAGTAGTTATTTATATAATCATGCATCCTGCATTAACAACTTCATTAGTTATTGGATGCATTATCTCAGGTGCTTTTTGGAGTGTTGGACAATTGCTTCAATATAAATCTTATGGAGTCCTTGGTACAGGAAAAGCTTTTGCAATTTCTACAGGATTCAACCTTGTTTTAAATTCTTTATTTGGTGTTCTTATCATGGGTGATTGGGCTCAAGCAAATCAAAAGCTTATTGGATTTGCTGCTTTAGCTGTCATTATTTGCGGGGCCGTTCTTACTTCTTATAGTGATAATAAAGAAGAATGTGATTTAAAAAAAGGGGCAATTATTTTAGCAATTGCTGCTGTTGGATTTACAGGTTATTCATGTGCACCAACATTTGTAGGAGCTGGAGGAATACAAGCAGTATTTCCACAAGCAATTGGTATGATTGGAGGGTCTTTGATTCTTAGTTTATTTGAATCTAAAGATATTAAAAAATTTGATACTGTTACTTTTAAAAATATGATTCCAGGATTAGTTTGGGCATGTGCTAATATTGCTATGATTTATGCTAATAAACTTAATGGGGTTGCCATTGGATTTACATTATCACAAATGGCTGTCGTTGTATCAACATTTGCCACACTTGTTATTTTAAAAGAAAAGAAATCAAAGAAAGAACTTTTACATACAATTCTTGGTACAGTTGTTGTTGCTATTGGAGGTGTCATGATTGGCTTTACAAAATAGGGATGGTTTTCCATCCCTTTTTTATTTTAAATTATAAAGAGTTCAATCAATAATTGAGTTATAATAGAAGAAGTTCAACTAATCAATGATACCAAAAAAGATAATTAGAAATTAAAATATAAGTGAGGGATGAAAATGTTAGATTATAAAAAAATAGGTTTATATTTACTTGAAAAAAGAAAATTATATCAATTAACACAAAAGCAATTAGCTGATCAGCTAAATATTTCATTTCAAGCAATTTCAAGATGGGAAAAAGGTTTATCTATTCCATCAGTAGATTTATTAAATGAACTTGCAAATTTATTTCAAATAACAGTTGATGAAATTTTAAAAGGTGAAGATAAATGGCCAGTATTTTCATATGAACAATCAGGAGTAGATGTTACAAAAATAGATTTAGTAAATTATGATTTAAAAGATATTCTTAATCAGTATCATTATAATCCAGCATTTCGAGGAGCAATTTATGATTTAAATGATCATTTAGTTTCTCAAAAATCCCTACAAATTGTTTCTAAAGTACAAGAGCCAGTAACTAAACAAAAACTTACTATGGAATATGGTTATATTCAAGAATTAGTTGAGGATATTATATGTACCTGTATAAATGATTTATTAATGATAGGGGCTCAACCACTCTTTTTAACAGAAACACTTATCATGGGACATTTAAATAAAGAAATATTAGAGTCAATTATTAGGGCTTTTCATATTTTCTCTAAAAAATATAATATTAAACTATTAACGGGTCAATGTTCGATTAAATCACAATCACTGCAATTTGATGATTGTCTTATTTCTACAACAATTACTGGGATTTTAGATAAATCTAAAGAGATAGATACTTCTTATATAACTGAAGGAGATATTATTCTAGCAATTGAATCAAATGGAATTCATCATTATGGCTATTCATTGATTGATACTTTAATATCTACGATTCCAGAAATAAAAAAAGAAGTTATTGAAGGACGTAGTTTTATTGAAGAAATCATGAAACCACAATATTGTTATTATGAAAGTTTAATAGGTTTAATTGATAAAAAAAGAGTCAAAGGATTAGTAAATATTTCAGGATGTGGATTTCCAAGAAATTTAACAAGAATGATTCCTGAAGGATTATGTGCAAATATTGATTTAGCTCAGATTAAAATACCGCCTATTTTTCATTGTTTAAAAAAATATTTAAAAGTGAGTGATCAAGAAATGTTAAACACATTTAATTGTGGAGTTGGTTATATTGTTATAGTTGATGTTAATAAACAAGAAGAGGTGTTAAATCATATTAATCAATATTTTTCTTGTAAAGTAATTGGTATAATTCAACGAGGACAAAAGAAAATAAAATTAAGAAATAGTTTAAACTGGAATGAGTACTGAGAAACTTCTAAAAAGGAGTACTTATATGAAAATTTTAGTAAGTGATTTAGATGGGACTATCTATCGAAATAAAACAGTATCATCTATCGATTTAAAAGCAATAAATGATTTTGCTAGTAGTCATATGTTTGTTATAGCGACAGGCAGAAATGAAAATACTTTTTCTTTTTTTAGTGAACAATATGATTTAGCTTATCAATATGTAATTTTATGTAATGGAGCATTAATACAAGATAAAAAAAATCAAACGATTATTAAACATCCTTTTAGTAAAGATGAAGATCTTTCACCTTTA
This sequence comes from uncultured Erysipelotrichaceae bacterium, assembly GCA_900544435.1. Taxonomy (GTDB): domain Bacteria; phylum Bacillota_I; class Bacilli_A; order Erysipelotrichales; family Coprobacillaceae; genus Faecalibacillus. The sequence continues at coordinate 3,825 of UQVG01000233.1, forward strand.
TTTAAAATACTTCATTTGTATTCTAATCAACAAATAAGTGTCAGCTTATCTTTTGAAAAAGGTGGTCTTTATTTACCGAAATGGCAAGATGATTTATCTAATCAGATTAGATCTAATTTAGTATATGGAATGATTGGTATTTGTCTAGAAGTTGTTGATAAAGATTTA
>UQVG01000234.1 GCA_900544435.1 uncultured Erysipelotrichaceae bacterium
ATTAATGGTTAATATAATTTGCGGTTGTGTGGTGTGTTAAATCTGCGGTTTAACAATTAACGCTTCAGAAATTAAAAACATTTATGTCTCTAATCGCTATATAGATATGAGAAAATCCATTGATGGCTTATCCATTATTGTTGTCAGTCAGTTTAATTTAAATGTTTTAGATCACAGTTTGTTTATCTTCACCAATAAAAACAGAACAAGAATCAAGATGCTTTATTATGAATCGAATGGTTTTTGGTTATTTACCAGAAGACTTGAGCACGGGAGATTTAAGATAAAAGAATTAGAAGAAACAGGTGTTTGCATCATTACTTCATCGCAACTAAATTGGTTGATTGAAGGACTAGAATTTGACCGATTAGATGTCTCTAATCCAATACCAAATCGTGTCATTATATGATAATTTATGGTATAATAATAGGCGTTGGTGGTGATAAAAAATGGTACAAAATAACAGTGAAATCGCACAATTAAAGAAACAAATCGAAGCTCAACAAGCGATTATCGAATCCTTAAAAGCTGAGTTAAATTGGAAAGATGAGCAAATTGCGCTTTTCAAAAAAACGCTTTTTGGAAAGAAAACTGAACGTACCATCATTAGCGATCAACTTGAATTAAATCTATTTAACGAAGCTGAAACTTATTCTACTCCACTCAAAACAGAACCTAGTTTAAATTATGATACCCAAAAAGTCAGAGAACACGAAAGAAAGAAAAAACGTAGTAGAAATATAGATGATTTAGAAGTGACAAAAGTTCTTTTAGACTTAGCGGAAGAAGATAAGTTTGATCCGATTACTGGAGAATCATTACGTTTTATTGGATCAAATTTCAGAAAAGAACTAGTGCACCATAAAGAATATTATGAAGTAATTGAATATGAACAAAAAGTATACGCAAAAAAAGATGAAGAAGGTAACGAAGAATTAGTAAAAAAAGCAATGCCAACTGCTGTAATACCAGGAAGCTTTGCAACACCATCATTACTTGCATCAATCATTGATAAGAAGTTTACTCAATCATTACCTTTATATCGTCAAGAGCAGTCCCTAGAAAGAAATGGAATCACCTTATCTAGACAAACGATGGCCAATTGGATGATTAAACTTCATGATTTGTATTTTGATGTTTTCGTTGAACACATGCATAAACAACTTTTAAAATCAGAATACCTCAACGTCGATGAAACCACATTAGAAGTTTTAGAACTATTAAAAACAGAAGGCAGACAAAACTGCTACATGTGGCTATACAAGACCGGAAGAAGCGAAGATAAGCAAATGGCTATTTATCGATTCGAAAACGACAGAAAACATGAGCGAGTTAAGAATTATCTTAACGGATATACAAATGTCGTTCAAAGTGATGGATATGCAGCGTATCAAAATCTTGAAAGCGTAACTAATATGGGATGTTTTGCCCATTTAAGAAGAGGATTCGTAGAAGCTATTGAAGCAGCACCTAAAGGAACTGATGTGAAGAACTCGGTGACGCAACGACTAGTAAACTTATTAGATGAATTATTTAGATTAGAAAAAGTTTACAATAAAAAATACAAGAATGATTACGATCAAATCTTGAAAGCAAGATTAAAAGATTCGTTGCCGGTATATAATGAATTTTATGAAAAAGTAAAAGAGATTTACCCATATGCAGTTAAGAAAACACATCTGTATGAATCCTTAACTTATGCCATCAATAATGAAAAGTATTTAAGTTATTTCTTAGAAGATGGACGTGTTGAATTAAGTAATAACGTTGCCGAGCGCTGCATCAAAGACTTCGTTATTGGAAGATCGAACTTCTTATTCAGTAATAGTGTGCTAGGAGCACAAGCTAGTGGTAGTGCATATTCAATAGTAGTCAGTGCAAAACTAAATAATCTAAAACCATATGATTATATTGAATATATTCTAAACCAAATGAAGGGGCAAAAGTTAACCGATGAGTTATTGGAAGCAATAATGCCATGGTCAACAACGTTACCAAAAGAATTGTATAAAAAATGACGAAAGGCATATTAATTATGTCCTTTTCGTCATGTATCACAGTTAGGATTAATGCCTAACTGCTTTTTTACTTTACGCTTGAGATTTGACGCTTACAAAATAAAATAATAATTAAGTTTAATATATAAACATCAATCCTTTTTATACAAAATAATCAATTAACAATAATTATAGTTCTTCACCATTTGTTTCAATAACATGTTTATACCAATCAAATGATTTCTTTTTACTTCTTGAAAAATCACCTTCATGAGCATTATTATAATTTACATAAATGAAACCATAACGTTTATCATATTCACCAGTAGATGCTGATACGATGTCAATTGGTGACCACATTGTATAACCAAGTAAATCAACACCATCATAATCAACAGCGTCTTTCATTGCAGCAATATGTTCTTTTAAATAATCTATACGATATTGATCATCAACAGTACCATCTGCTTCTTTTTTATCATATGCTCCAAATCCATTTTCAACGATCATCATCGGAAGTTCAAAACGATCATGGAACCAGTTCAAGCACCAGCGAAGTCCAAGTGGATCAATTTGCCATCCCCAATCACTTGCTTTTAAGTAAGTATTTCTTACAAAATCTTCACCTGAATAGTCAAATGTTTTTTCATTACGTCCTTGATATTTTGTCGCAAATGACATGTAATATGAAAATCCAATGTAGTCAACTTTACCTTCTGCTAAGATTTTCTTATCTTCTTCAGTGATAAAGTCATAACCTTTTCTTTCAAATTTCTTTAAAATATGATTTGGATAATGTCCTCTAGCATGAACTTCTACATACCAATATTTTTGATGCATTGCTCCTAAAGCGTTCATTACATCTTCTGGTTTAGGAGATGCTGGATAAACAACATTCATAGCGATCATACATCCAACTTGTAAATCAGGATTGATTTCATGTGCTGCTTTGACAGCTAACGCTGAAGCTACTAATTCATGATGTGCTGATAAATACATTAAGTATTCTGCATCGTCACCTTCTTGAAGTAAAACAGCACCTTCTTGAATTAAGTTATGTTGTGTCACATCAGCTTGGTTATTGATTTCATTGAAAGTCATCCAATATTTAACTTTATGTTGATATCTTTCAAAACATACTTTTGCAAATTTAACGAACATATCGATAGCTTGACGATTTCTAAATCCACCATATTCTTTAGCTAATGCCCAAGGTAATTCAAAGTGCGATAATGTAATAACTGGTTCAATTCCATATTTATGACATTCATCAAATAAATCATCATAGAATTTTAAACCTTCTTCATTAGGTTTTTCTTCATCCCCTCTAGGGAAAATACGAGTCCATGCAATAGAAGTTCTAAACGCTTTGAATCCCATTTCTGCAAACAAAGCAACATCTTCTTTATAATGATGATAAAAATCAACACCTACATGGTTAGGATAATCTTCACCTTCAATAACACCATCTGTTAAACGTCTTGGTGCACCTGTAACGTTATCTCCTGCTGTTTCTACATCACTACAGCTAATTCCTTTTCCGCCTTCTTGCCAGGCACCTTCACATTGATGGGCAGCAACTGCTCCACCCCATAAAAAGTCTTCTCTAAATCCCATTCTATTTCCTCCTTAAAATACACATTTATCATACCATTTTTTAGTACCATTTGCATTAGTATAATAAAAATTGGTAAAGAAATCTTCACCAATTAGACATATCTGCATATTTGCTCAACGCTTTCTCCTTGATTAAATCTTTTACATAATTCATGTGTACATTTATGATATTTATCAAATGTATGCTGACAATTTTTAACATGACTATAAACTTTCCAATAACCAACACTTAAATATTCTTTCCCTTCAATAAAACCTAAAACATCTGTCATAGGATATCCTAAAAACAAACCGATTTCATGAGGAAAATCATAATCATTGAGGCGTTTTTGTAAATCTAGG
>UQVG01000235.1 GCA_900544435.1 uncultured Erysipelotrichaceae bacterium
AGAAGTTCGGATTGATTACCGTAAAGCCGCCATGTTTAAAGAAACAATACAGGTATTTGTACAGCAGCAGGAAGATATTTTCAAGGTAAAATATATAAAACCAGATGGTGAAATTGCTGCATTGGTAGAAATGACTTTAAAAACTATAGAAGATTAAGAAAAAGAGAGTATGCAGTAATTCAAAAATGAATATCAAAAGAAAAAGAATATTAAAATTAATAGCAGGTTTTTTATGTTGTTTATGTTTAGGAGTGACTCTTGCCTGGAGTTTATTTGTGGTACCAATTGAAACGTTAAATGGATGGTCAAGAAGTCAAACATCATTCGCGTTTACGATCAATACTTTGTTTTTCTCTGTAGGTAGTATTCTTACAGGAATTTTGAGTAAAAAAATATCATTTTCTCATATTATCAAAATATCAGGAATATTAATTGGAATTGGTTTTTATTTAACAAGTATTTCTACAAATATTTATATGTTGTATGCATCTTATGGAATCATTGTAGGAATGGGATATAATTGTGTTATTTCAGCTTGTCCTTTATGGATGCCAGAAAAAACAGCAACAGGTTTATTATTAATGGGATATGCTTTATCGACTGCTGTTTTTGGACCAATGATTAGTTCAATATTGAAAATCATGGAATTGTAATTGCTTTTAGAATGGTTGCTATGGTTTGTGGATGCGGTTTATTTTTACTTGGATTTTATGTAGGTGATCCAAACTTGAAAGAAATAGATTTATTGCCTCAAAGAAATCGTCATGAAGGAAAACAAGATTATAATGTCATTACAGCTGATATGGTTAAAATGCCCATGTTTTGGATTTATTATCTTATCATTGTGATTCTTCCAGGAGTTGGTTTATGTATATTAAATCATAATGCTCCAATGATGACAGAAACAATCGGTATAAGTGCTGCTTTAGCAGCAACAGTTGTTTCTTTAGTATCATTTTGTAATGGTTTTGCAAGATTTATTTTTGGATTTTTCTTTGATAAATTAGGTGTTATTAAAAGTTTGATTCTTGTATCTTTAGGAACCCTTATGTCAACAATCTTTATTTTTATAGGATTATCTTCAAAAAATATAATCATCTATATTATTGGAGCAGCTTTATTATTAATTTCATATGGATGTAATGCAACTTCTATTCCATCTGTAATGAGAGAATTATTTGGACATCGTACATTTTCTCTTAATTATTCAATATTAAGTACACAAGCAATATGGGCAGCTTTTTTCCCTGTAATTATTGGTAGTGTTCAAAGTCATACAAATACATATGTTATGCCTTCTATGTTATTAATAATATTTTCGATAATAAGTATTATGATATTATTTATTTTTATGAAATTTTATCGTAATGAAATGAAAAAGAGAAATGCACTTCAAAAATAATATCTTATTTCTTTATTGTTTATTAGACAATTATTCGTTATATTATAATAGTAAAAAGAATGAGGAATAATTATGAGTGAACAAATACATAAAAGAAGAAAAAGATATAAAGGGACACACCCTAGAAATTTTGAAGATAAATATAAAGAATTAAATCCAGAAAAATATCCAGAAACGATTGAAAAAGTTATTTCTAAAGGAAGTACACCAGCAGGAATGCATATTTCTATTATGGTTGATGAGATTTTAGATTTTTTAGATATTCAACCAGGACAAGTTGGTTTAGATTGTACATTAGGTTATGGCGGTCATACTTCTAAAATGTTAGAAAAATTAGAAGGTCAAGGTCATGTTTATGGATTAGATATTGATTCAATTGAAATTGAAAAGACAACACAAAGATTAAGAAATAAAGGATTTGATGAAAATATTTTCACATCGATTTTAACAAATTTTAGAAATATTGATGAAGTAAGTGAAAAATATGGAAAGTTTGATTTTGTATTGGCTGATTTAGGTGTTTCATCTATGCAAATAGATAATCCTGAAAGAGGATTTTCTTATAAAAAAGAAGGACCATTAGATTTAAGATTAAATCCCAAAGCTGGAAGACCAGCTTCTGAAATCTTAAAAGAACTATCTAAAGAAGAACTTGAAAATATTTTAGTAGAAAATTCAGATGAACCTTATGCAGATATTCTAGCTAGAAATATTTATTCATTTATTCGTTCAGGAATGGAAGTAGAAACAACAGGTCAACTTTATAAAATTATTGATAAAACATTAAATTTTATAGAAGATAGAAATAGAAAAGATATTGTTAATAAAACAGCAGCTAGAGTTTTTCAAGCTTTAAGAATAGAAGTAAATCAAGAATTTGAAGTTTTATATGAATTTGTTGAAAAACTTCCTACTATCTTAAAACCAGGAGGAAAAGTAGCTATTTTAACTTTCCATTCAGGTGAAGATCGTATTGTTAAAAAGGCTTTTAAAGAAATGAAAAATAGTGGCGTTTATGAAGATGTATGTCGAAATGTAATTCGCCCTACTAAAGAAGAATGTCATCGAAATTCAAGAGCTAAATCAACAAAAATGCGTTGGGCAATTAAAGCTAAATAATAAAAGGAATAATGATTTTTGGTCATTATTCCTTTTTAATAAGCTCAAATATTTCTTGATAGAGAGGAAGAAGTTTTTTGTCTTTGTGCATGACAATATGATAAGTTCTTTGTATTTGAAAATCATTACTTTTTAAATAAGATACTTCATTTGCTTCTTTAACTAAAGAATAAGGAAGAATCGTAAAACCATCGTTTTGTTTAACAAGTTCAATTAAAGCATGTGGATTTGTACATTCAATAGTTGGCACAATATCTAAATCATGACTTATAAAATAACTATGAACAAGTTCATAAATAGAACTTCCTTTTTCACGTGAATAATAATCAAAATGCTCTAATTCTTTTAAATTTTTTGATTTTAATAAAGGATGCTTTTGATGAACAACAATAACAAGTTCATCTTGATAGAAAGCAATTTTTTTTAATTGATGAAGTGGTGTTGTTTCAATTAAAGCAAAATCAAGTTCATTTTTTAAAAGTAAATTTTCTATATATTCAAGATTATTAACAATAATATGAAAATGAATGGTTGGATATAGTTTCTTTAATTTCTTTAATAAATGAGGCAAAAAAACTTGTGCCATAGTAACACTACAACCAAAAGATATATTTTCTAAATGATCTTCATACATTTCATTCTCCATATTTTCAAGAGATGAAAGAATCTGTAAAGAATGATTATATAAAAGATGAGCTTTTTCTGTAGGATAAATTTGACGGTTCATACGATCAAATAAGGGTGTTTGATATTTTTTCTCTAATTCTTTAATAGCTAATGAAACAGAAGGTTGGCTAATGTGTAATTCTTTGGATGCTTTGGTAATACTTTGATTTTGATAAACACTCATAAAGATTTCTAGATGTCGAAATGTCATAATACCTCCTTATATAGGTAAATACCTATGTATAATATAATTATATAATATTTTACAGATGAATCAATGTGTATTAAGATGAAATAGGTGATAGAAATGAAGGAAAAAAGAAAATTATTAATGGAGTTGTTTACCTCAACACTTTATTTATCAGCATTTACTTTTGGTGGAGGTTATGTGATTGTTTCTTTATTAAAAGAAAGATTTGTGGATCAGCTCCATTATATTGATGAAAAAGAAATGTTGGATTTAGTAGCGATTGCACAAAGTGCTCCAGGAGCAATAGCTGTTAATGGAGCTATTGTTTTAGGATATAAAATGGCAGGCATTTTAGGGATTGTTGTTTGTGTGATAGGAACAATTATTCCTCCAATTGTGATCATTAGTGTGATAGCTTATTTTTATAAAATATTTATTACGAATAAAATTATAAGTGCGATGTTACTTGGAATGCGTGCAGGAATTGGAGCAATTATTGTAAGTGTTGTTTATGATATGGCTTTAAGTGTTATGGATGAACATCAGGGTAGAAATATTTTAATCA
>UQVG01000236.1 GCA_900544435.1 uncultured Erysipelotrichaceae bacterium
GATCATTTCTTAATTTCCAAACTAATTGATTTGTTCCTACATCAACAGCATAAACAAGTTGTGCTCCATTTTGTAATGCACAATCAGTAAATCCTCCAGTTGATGAACCAATATCTACCATAATGCGATTATCCATAGAAATATCAAATATTTTTAAAGCTTTTTCTAATTTTAATCCACCCCTAGAAACATAAGGCATTACATTACCTTTTACAAAAAGTTCCATATCTACAGGAACTTTTGTTCCTGGTTTATCAATGATTTCATGATCATTATGGACTATCCCTGCCATGATAGCACGCTTTGCTTTTTCACGTGAATCAAAAAAACCTTGCTCAACTAATAATACATCAATTCGCTTTTTTTCCATTCATTAACTCCTCACATTTATCTATAACAGTATTTAAATCAATTTTTTCATCTTCATATATTTCTTGAACAGTTCCTTGTTTTGAATAATGATCTTCAATAGCAATATGTTCAAAACTTCTTAAAATATGATTTTCATTACAGTAAGTCAATAATATTGATCCTAAGGAACCAGTTTTTAAAACTGTTTCATAAACAAGAACAGGTTTATTATCTTCAGTAAATATTTTATGTACCATATCCTTATCAATCGGTTTAATAAATCGAGCATTTACTATTCGTATATTTAAATGCTGTCTTTCAATGAAATCCTTTAATTTCAAAACATTATCTCCATAACAAATAATCGTCATATCATAGTCTTTTTCACATGTTTCAATTGTCCATGTTCCTAGCTTCAATTGATTGCTATAATCAACCTTTGTATCTTCAATACTTCCTCTAGGAATTCTTAAAAAATAAGGCCTATTAAAATCATGAAATGCCATATTTACAAATTGTCTTAATTCTTTTGCATCTTTTGGTGCAAATAAAATAAGATGAGGTATTGGAGATAAAATGCCTATATCAAATACACCATGATGAGTTGGACCATCTTCTCCTACAATCCCAGCACGGTCAATGCTACACAAACAAGGCAAATTCATTCTTGCTATGTCATGATTAATTTGATCATAAGCTCTTTGTAAAAAAGATGAATAAACAGAGATAAATGGTTTCTTTTTAGATAATGAAAGTCCTGCTGTAAAAGTAAGTGCATGTTCTTCAGCAATTCCTACATCAAAGCATCGTTCTGGAAATACTTTAAACAAAGTATCCATTGCAGAACCTTTAATCATTGCAGGTGTAATAGAAACAATATCTTTATCAATCTTCATCCATTGTAAAACTTGGTCAGATAGAATTTGAGACCATGATTTTTTTTGAGAATCAGAAGAAAGAACACAACCATTTTTTATATTGAATGGTGGCGTTCCATGCCATTTTCCCTCTTTATCATTTTCAGCAAAAGAATACCCTTTTCCTTTTTCAGTAACCACATGTACAATGACACTTTTTTTATTTTTTTTAGCTAAATTAAGCACTCTTATCAATTCTACAATATTATGACCATCAACAGGTCCTAAATAATCAATTCCAAAATTTTCAAAAATAGTGTCATTCATAAAACCTCTTTTTACGAAATCTTTAACATATTTTGTTGCTTTATAAACACTTTCACCTAATTTTCCATGTTGTAAAAAGCTACGATAATCATCTTTCATTTTATTATAGGTATTAGACATACGCACATTATTCAAAAAATTGTTCATACCACCTATACTTTTAGATATAGACATTTGATTGTCATTTAAAATCAAAATCACCTTGTTATTGATTGATCCAAGATGATTTAATGCTTCTAAAGACTCTCCACCAACAATAGCACCATCTCCGATAACAGGAACAACACTAAAATTTTCTTTATTTAAATCTCTAGCAACAGCCATTGCTACTGCTGCAGAAAGTGCTGTAGAAGAATGTCCCGCTTCCCAAACATCATGTTTACTTTCACAACGTTTTTGAAATCCTGATAAGCCATTAAATTGTCTTAAATGTACAAAATCTTTTGCACGCCCAGTTAAAATCTTATGAACATAACATTGATGACCAACATCAAAAAATATTTTATCTTTAGGTGAATCAAAAACATAATGTAATGCAATTGTGAGTTCTACAATTCCTAAATTACTGGATAAATGTCCCCCAGTTTGAGAAACAGATTGAATAATAAATTGACGAATATCAACAGCCAAATCATTTAATTCTTTCTCTGTTAATCCTTTTAAAAAAGATGGATCTTTAATTTTTGTTAAATCCATTTATTTCACTCTTTTCCATAATTTTTCAATAATTTCTAAAATTAATCCGTGATTTAAAGTTAAAGAATAGACAAGTTGTTGCGCTTCATTAAATAAACGGTCTACTTCTTTTTGTGAATTTTCTATTCCTAAAAGTGTAACATATGTTTCTTTATGATTTGCTTCATCACTTCCCACATTTTTCCCTAGAGTTTGAGCATCAGAGGTAACATCTAATATATCATCTTGTATTTGAAATGCTAAACCTATTTGATAACCGATTTTTTTCAAAATATCTAAATCATTGGGTGCAGCGATTAATGCGCCCATTTGAAAAGCACACGATAATAACTTACCAGTCTTATAATGATGAATTTTATCTAAAGTTTCTTTTGTGAGTTTTTTTCCCTCATTTTCAATATCATATTCTTGTCCTAAAATCATTCCATTAATTCCACTTGATTGATATAAGCAAGAAATAAGAGATAATTTCAAATTACTATTAATATTTGTTTGAAGAATAATATTTACTGCTTCATTCAATAAACCATCACCGGCTAAAATAGCTGTTGCTTCTCCAAATTGTTTATGACAAGTAGGTTTACCTCTTCTCAAATCATCATTATCCATTCCAGGTAAATCATCATGTATCAAAGAATACGTATGTATCATTTCTAACGCACAAGCAATATCTATATAGTCTTCATATTTCATACCATATGCTCTAATAACTTGTAAAACAATTAATGGTCTGATACGTTTACCACCAGCCTTTAAAGAATAATACATAGCTTCTTTAACTTTACTATCAGGATATTGAGATAAAATAGTTTCTAATCGTTGATTAATTTCATTAATAATATTATTCATCGTTTTCTACCTCTATATTAAAATCTTCTAATTGTCCATTAATTAGAATTTTAGAAACTTTATTTTCTACATTTCCTAATTTTTTTGAACAGTATTGAGAAAGTTGTACTCCTTCTTGAAAAAGTTCAACACTCTCGTCTAAAGATGTTTGATTATTTTCTAGTAAATTGACAATTTCTTCTAAACGTTTAATTGCTTGCTCAAATGTCATATTTTCCATATACATTACTCCTTATGAATTGTAGCCTTAACATTTCCATCTTTTAAATAAATAGAGACAGTATCTGCATCATTTAAATCTTTAATGCTTGAAATATACTGTTCATCTTTTTTTACTAATGCATACCCTCTTTCTAGCGTTTGTAAAGGACTTAAAGCATTTAGCTTCGATATTAATATGCTTAAATGACTTTGATTTTCTTTTAATTTGTTATTAAAATTAATTTTTAATAAATTTTGATATGTTTGAATACGTTGATTATAATGATTTACAAATAGTTTTTTTTGAGATTGCATTTGTAAATTATATTTAGTAAAAATCATTTTATTAGTATGCAAATGCTTATCCATTAGATGGTTTATTTTATCTTGTAAATAAACCACATATTGCATGTGATCACCATATAATTTTTCAGGATTCTTAAATAAATAAAATTGATTTAATTGTTTTAATTTTGCGTTCAAATTCTCAAGTTTATACGTCATATTGGATTTTAAAAGATTGTTTAGTATATCTAAGTGTTTATACATATCTTCTATATGAGGTGTAGCTTCAATAGCTGCATAGGTAGGTGTTAAAGCTCTTAAATCACATACATAATCA